>CAJXXO010000038.1 GCA_913062655.1 uncultured Bacteroidota bacterium
CAAGTAATCCGCATAGCAATAACCGAGGTATGTCGCGCCAGGCAACCTTTTCGCGGATGAATAGACCAAAAATACCGGCAAATAAAAGCCCCGCCACGCTTACCCGGATAAAGATGAAACCAAACGGTTCAACATATGCCGGCAAGGCAATTTTCGCCATCGTGTAGTTGACCCCATAGATGAGGTTGGCCGCTAACAATGCCAAGTGCGCTCCTGTCTTTCCTGACATGGGGCAAAGCTATCGTTTCTCTATACGATACAGGGATTAAAAGTCGAGGCTAAGCGAGAAATACCACAGTGGATCTCGCACTTGTCCACTATCGAAGCCCCACGCCCGGTCGATACGAATAAAGTAGCCGAATAGTACCGTGCGCAACCCGAAACCATAGCCCGCTACAATGGGATTGCGGAAATATTGAGTGGAGACCCGTACCGGACCTCGTTCCAGGTCTTCGGTGTTAAATGGGTTTTCTTGTGAGAATGGAGAAGGCCCTTCCCATGCTGTCCCCAAGTCGCCAAAACCGATGAGTTGGAAATTGCGAATGAGCTCGCTTCGGATAGGGGTGTTGAAGAGGTAGGCAAATACGGGAAAGCGAAGCTCTGAGTTAAACACCAGGTAATTGTTACCATTCCGAATATTTTGCTGAAACCCACGCATGTTGGTGGCCAGCGTTTGGAAAGCGTAATTGTTGTCTTGGTTTACCTCAACGGATTCATTGAAGCGTGGCATCAACCAATTGTCGACACCTCCGAGGTAGTAGACCATTTTTTTACTGCCAAAACTTGTGGCCCCTGCTGCGCGGTTGGCCCAGGTGATCTGGCGGTGTATTTTTTGATAATGACGCACATCAAATCCCAGGATGTGCATGGTTCCGAGCGAGGGATCGAAAGAGAAACCTGGATCGATCTGAAGGTCGAATTGCTTGTGGTACTCGTAGTAAACGCGATAGCGGGTCCCGTTCAATATGTTGAGCATTACCGGGTACGTGTTGTCAAACACATATTCAATGGTTCCGGAAAGCCAGTTTTCCACGTAGTTGGGCAAGGCCAGGCTAAAGTCATCGCGTGCGAGAAAGTTGACCTTATAGTTGCGGTAGCCAAAACGGCCACGAATACTGCGTAGAATATCGATCGGATACTTTAGCTGTGCCTCAAAGTAGTTGGTATGCTGGCGCGCGGTTACTTCATTGAAGCTAAAGGGCCGGAAATCGAAGGCATTGATATCGCTTCTGCGGTAGAACAGGTATTGCTTGTCCAACCGTTTCTTCATGTCTTCATACTTGATGAAGTACTCGCTGCCACTAAAGCTGGTAGGAATACGGAACCCACCTGTGAATCGATAGTCCTCCATTAAGTCAGAAATGCTAAGGGTAATCAGCCCGCCTAACGGTGGCGGTTGAAATACCGGACCGTACCCGACAAAATTTTGGTACTGGTTCATGATAATGGTGTTATCTACCTGGCTCAGTACGTAGTCGGTAGAAAACTTTACCCGGTAGGGGCGCACCTTTGAGGGGGTGAAGCCCCTTTCTTCTTCCTCTTTTTGCAAGAAGGCTAGCTGGGTGGTATCGGTGTCTTCAAAGTCGCTCTGAAAGAAGTAATCGGGTTCTTCCTCCTTCTCTTCTCCATTCGGTCGATTCATCTCTTCAATCTCGCGGAGCCTGCGTTCGGTTATGGTGCGTTGCCGCCAACCGGTATTGGTCAGCCCCGGTATGACACCATCATAAAGAGAATCGGGCATCTCCTGCAGGTGAAATTGATACTCATCGCTGTTTTGCACCAATAGGAGCTGTTTGTTACGCTTGTTGTTGATGTCTTGCTCCAAAATGCTGCGGTCCCAATTGGATACCGGATAGGTAAATGCGGTATCCTTCACCTCCCGGTATACCGTATAGCTATCGATGATGCCTTGTTGTTGGGCCGCCCAAACCGGGTAGTCCAGGTTCCGGTATACGCGGATGGAGTCGCGAAAAAAAACGGTGTACTCGTAGTGGGAAAAGGTGGTGTCTATGTGACCGGCAAACTGATTGTAGATGCCATTCCTTGGACTCAGAAAAATGAATTGCTCTTCATCGGCTGGACTGGCGTACCATTCATCATAGTCCGGTGTTTGGGTCAGGTTGATTACCTGATTGATGCCGTCTCCGTTTTCATTGAGGAAATAGAGGTCGTAGTGCCCGGTAGGTAGCAGGCTGTCGCCTTTTCCGGTATTCAACTTTGGTAGGGGGCGATTGCTGCTCCAAATGATTCCTTCACGTGCTCCCATTGACACATAGGTCGGCTGCAGGTCATCAAACGGGTCGTTGGTTACGGGTCGTACGGTCGTTGAACGGGTATCCATGGTGTAGATATCCGACTGCCCACGATTGACGGCCGACAACACAATGCGTGTCGGGTTGCTGGTGTAGCTGAAGTCTACGATGCGCTGAAACTTTTCCAGGTCACGCACTTGTTTTTTCTGTTCCTCCAGGTCGTAGGTCATCATCTGTATGACATCCCGTTTTTCGTAAAAGACCAGCAGCCTTCTGCCGGAGGGGTCAAAGTCAAGGAGGGGGTAGCCATAGTCGATACCGAGTGTTTTGGTCTTGAAGCCCCCTTTTGCCAAGGTCTTTGTTTTGCCGGTTTCAATATTATGCAGGTGCACGCGCCATTTACCCATGTCATTGGTCGTAAAGGCGATCTGATTGCCATCCGGGTGCAGGCGTAGGTTATCGTAGTAGCGTTTGTCCCAAAACTTGATGTTGACCTGTTTATCATCGGGCCAATCCAGGCGGCCAAGAGATTCGTTGTCGTATCGCTGCTGAAAAAATTCATACCACCGGTCGATAGCCTCCTTGTAGGTGTAGCCCAAGACAAATAAGAAGCCATTTTCCAGGCTACGATTGATGCGAGTCAGGTACAGCAGATTGGGGATAGCCTCCTTGCCATTTCGTTCTTCTACAAAGTACCAGAATGAATGACCGGCCAGGATGGCATCTTCCCCGGTCAGCTTATTGAATTTCTTGTACTTACCACTAAGAATGCCGTCTTTCAGGCGGTTGTCATGCGCTACACTCCATCGCTCACCGATGTAGGAGATGAGACCGGTGACGAACCATTCCGGTAGGTTGAGCAGCACTGCATTTTGGAGTACTTCCTGCAGGCTGCCCCCGAAGATCATATTATTGATAAGCACCTTACCGATGCCTTCGCGTATTTGTCTTTTCAGGTCGAGGTGATTGCCGTTGTAGTAGACAAACACCTTGTTGCCAATAATCTTGGTCGTGCCCCCGATGTTGGTGTAATCCAGGCCGACCCCGATATTGCTCATATTGAGATCGGTAACATCATTGTATACGAGAATCTCAATGCGGTTATTGATCTTATAGTCCAGGATATTCTCGATGCTTGGCAATTCTTCCTCCGCCACCTGTGCCGCAAATTGACCTATCTCCTGCCCACCCAGGTAGTAGTAGGTAATAAAATTGTCAGATTCGTAGAAGGACCAGGTGAAGTCATGGTATTGTACCCGGTTTTTCCCAAACTGCACGTTGGTACCCTGGCTTAGGAGGGATAGAGGCATCAACAGCAACAGCCCCCATAGCATCAAACGCGCTGCGGTAGAGGTGTGGCTGGCTGGCTGGGAATCCTGGGTCATACTGCAATAAAAGGTACCTTTGTTGAAAGGTTCACACAAGCTAATAAAATCCGGCCATTAAAACGCAAAAGCATGGTCTCTATTGCTTCGTTCTGCTTCAATGCCTTTCAGGAAAATACGTATGTCGTATACGTCCCAAATGGAGATTGCTGGATCATAGATCCTGGTTGCTATACGCCAGCAGAGCAGGAAGAGTTGCGCCAATTTATAGCGGATCAGCAATTGACGCCTTCTTTATTGATCAATACCCATTGCCACCTTGATCACATCTTTGGTAATGCCTGGGTAAAAGCCACCTGGGATATCCCCTTGTGTGCCCACCGGCTGGAGGAACCGGTGTTGGCGGCTGCGCCACGGGTGGCAGAGGCGTATGGCATACCTATGACCACGTCTCCGGGCATTGATCGGTACCTGGAAGCCGGAGAGCAGTTGATTATGGCAGATACCGCCTTTGATGTTCACTTTGTACCCGGCCATGCACCGGGTCATATAGCCTTATACACTGCCGGCAATAGGTGGGTCATTGCAGGAGATGTGCTGTTTCAACGCAGTATTGGCCGTACCGATCTACCGGGCGGAGATTATGACACCCTCATGCAAAGCATTGCGCGAGAAATGATGACACTACCGGATGAGACAAAGGTGTACTGTGGTCATGGACCAACCACAACGATAGGCGAGGAGCGGCAAATGAACCCTTTTATATTGGAATACCAGCGCTAGGCTGAACCGAATAGTCACCCTTGCAGTTTATTATCGCATGAGCTGGATCAATCAAATCATGCAACAACTATTTGGCAAAGAAGAGGAAGTCTCCAAGACCCCTTCCCGGCAGCCGGTGGTGCATGAAGTGATACAGCGCACCCACACCGATAAAGATGCCTATCAGCGTTGGCTGGGCAGTCAGCGGATGCAAAGAGCGCTGGATTTCATTCAACTGGAGTACAATAAAAACAGGCACGAGGAAAACCTGGTTGGGGCAACCTTTTATCATTTAAACCAGCCCTCTTCCAAAGGTTTTATTCTCAACTATCGCAAGGACATGTTCAGCGAGAAGGAGTTTCAGTACTACTTTGACTACCTGAAAGAGCGCGTGCTAACCCTCGACTACAAATCATACACCTCCGACTTGCGGAGCTATGACCGGGGAGAGTATGTGGAGACCATCGAACGACACTATTTAAAGCCTTCCTGGCGCATGACAGCCGACAAGTCTCAATTGGTGCAACAATATGGTAATATCACCATTACCCATCACAGCAAGGATGATCAACCGGTTTACCTTAAATTTATGTGTCACAACTACGCTGATCGACAGTTTACCGATGCGGAAGACTTTGAGCAGTTGATCCAGCATATGATTCATTAAACCGGGTACATGCAATCCTTACTGGACGCCTTATCCTCATTAGAAGAAAAGGACCTCACTTACACCGCCCTGGGCCAATGGGTGCGTGCATTCCCTTTTAGGGAGTTAACTTACAAGCCACATCTTCCTCAGGCGGAAAGTAAGAACGACTATGCACGCCATATACTGACCCTCGACCCACTTGAGGCGGTGCTGATCTATTGGCCGCCCGGAGTGCGCAGCGCCATTCATCACCACGAAGGTTTTTATGGCTATGTGGTAGTGCTGGAAGGGATGTTACAGGATCGCACGTTTACCTTCCGGGATAAGGTATTGAAAGAGGATCGAGTACTTCAAGCGTTTGCGGGTGGCATTATTGATGAACCGGATGGGGTAATTCATGAATTGGGGAATATCGACCCGGAGCAACCGGCTGTGACCTTGCACTTGTATTATCCTGCGTTGGAGACATTGGAAGGGTTACGCATTTTCGATCTGGACAATAGACGCATCGGTACACTGAATGAAACGGCACCCACGGCCAGTTGGCAAAATCCGGTCGATTGCTTTACGGCCATAGAGGAGGAGGCATTTGCCCTGGCCAAACCAGCCTCAAGCCATCGAATGGTATTGGTACAGCCCAAGCCAGACCCTGAGACCATCTACGCGATGCTGGCCCGCTATTACGATGAGCAGGCGCACGAATACGACAATTTCGACCTGGAACACAAAACCCGAAAGCCCTATACGGAGACCATCAACCGGTTGATCGGGCAGGACCTATGCCGGCAGCATGCTCACCAAGTTCTAGACGTAGCGGTGGGCACGGGCAGAAGAGCGGTAGCCATTCGCACCATGGCACAGTGTGACTACGATATTACAGGCGTAGATATGAGCCGGGAGATGTGTCACATTGCCGGGCAGCGTGGTATTGATGCGAGGCACGGTAGATGGCTGGATATTGATCTTGGGGAGGAGCAGTTTGATGCTGCTACATTCTTGTATGCGTTTGGGCACATTGCTACCAGTGAGCTGCGGTTACAGACCCTACAGAAGATTTACCGGCACCTGAAGCCAGGTGGGCGGTTGTACCTCGATCTGTTCAACTTGCACGATCAGTCCGAGTGGGGGCCAGCAGCTTTGCAGGCCTTTGAGGAGCAGCACCTGGAACGGTATGGCTATGAAAAGGGCGATGTATTTTACAAGAAGACGGGTGGCACAGCCTCGGCATTTGTGCATTATTTCACAGAAGAAGGTGCACGTGCACTGCTACAAGCAGCCGGTTTTACCATTGCCTCCATTCAGTATATTGGCTACGTACATGATGCCGGAAAGATCGTAGACGATGCGCAAAAAGGGTTCTTTTTTATTACGGCTGTGAAGTGAAGGGGCAAAAAAAGAGCGGCTCACCGTATCACTCAGACCGGGTTGGCATGCTTTTGACACATCCTATCTGCAGCATAGGCTAGGCAGGCGCGTATCTGTTGCTGGGTAAGGTGAGGGTAGGTGGCAATTAACTCGGTAAAAACTATAATTCTGAGAAAGCTTTCTAATGATCAATTCAACAGGGATTCTAGTTCCTTTAATGATAGGCTTGCCACCAAGAATGTCAGGGTCACGAACTATGTAATTGTTGATATTCATGTCATTAAAAAAATTCCTTTTGGCAATTAGTTGCCTCTGCCACTAAACGATCGTCTCTCCACTTTTCATTTTTTCCGTATTCTCTGCCAGGCGCAGGGATTCAATTATCTCATCAATCTCTCCTCTCAGGATAGCATCCAGGTTGTACAGTGTAAGGTTGATGCGGTGATCAGTAACCCGGCCTTGTGGGAAATTGTACGTGCGGATTTTAGCCGATCGGTCACCGGTGGACACCAGCGTCTTCCTTTTGCTGGCGATCTCTGCCTGTTGGCGTTGCACCTCTTGTTCGTAGATACGACTCCGGAGCATCTTCATGGCCGCTGCGTGGTTCTTAAACTGCGACCGCTCGGCCTGGCATTCTACCACAATACCCGTAGGGATGTGCGTGAGTCGCACAGCCGATTCCGTTTTGTTGACGTGCTGACCACCGGCACCGCTGGCGCGGTAGGTATCTCTGCGGATATCTTCTTCCCGCACTTCGATATCGACATCCTCGGCTTCCGGCATGATGGCTACTGTGGCGGCTGAAGTATGTACACGGCCTTGCGACTCGGTTTTCGGTACCCGCTGCACGCGATGCACCCCTGATTCGTATTTCAGTGTACCATAGACTTCTTCACCGGAGATGCTGGCGGTCACTTCCTTATATCCGCCCACGGTACCCTCATTAATGGTAAGCACTTCTACTTTGAAGCCCTGTTTCTCGCAGAAGCGCTGGTACATTTCAAAGAGGTCACCGGCAAAAAGGCTGGCTTCATCACCACCCGTTCCGGCCCGTATTTCCAGGATCACGTTCTTATCATCATCCGGATCTTTCGGAATAAGCAGTTGTTTAATGCTTTCTTCCATCTCTTCCCGTTGACCCTCCAGAAGGTCCAGTTCATCCTTAGCCATTTGGCGAAACTCCTCATCTTTTTCCGTCTCCAGAATCTCTTTGTTATGCTGGATATTGCTGAGCATGTCCGCATATTGCTTGTGGGCTTCTACCAGCGGTTGTAAGTCTTTGTACTCCTTGCTCAGCTTGGTATACTTCTCAATGTTCTGCGTCACTTCGGGGTCGGAGAGCTTCAATCCGATGTCTTCCCAGCGTTGCTTTATGGCTTCCAGTTTGTCGAGCACAGTACTTCTTTTTTGCAAAGGTACAGGAATTGCGTCCGCTCACGCTAATCCAGCAGTGGGTAGATGTGAAGCCCCTTATCCGTAAGGAGAAAAAGCCGATCTCGCCCAATTTTGGCCATTTTTACAGGCCCCACTTCGGGTAACAGGTAGGCTTGCTGACCAATGCGATTGAGGTAAAATTGCACCAGTTTTTGGGTAGTGGTATCGAGGAACCACAACTGTTGATCCCTTACCTGAAAGGAGGGAAGATGCGGAAAGGGTAATTGCCGGTAGTAGACGCCATTGATATCAAAGGTATAGATGCCGTTTTCAGGGGCATTTACATACACATAATTATTACGACTGAGCAAGAAATTGGGCCGTTCGTCCAGGTTGAGGCCTATAGTGAAGAGATTTTCACTTGCTGCCAGTACATTTCCAGCGGCATTGATCTTCTTCAACTGCAGGGTTGTATTGTCGAAGACCCAAAAATTGTTGTCTTGTGCGTAGCCTACCGCCCCAATATCGGTGTAGCCACGGAAGGCGAGTTGATAGGTGCCCAACTCGGAAAACTCATTATCCAGTGCTACAATGGTGTTGAAGTCTTTGTAGAAGAGGAGAACGTTCAAAGGATTGGAGGCATCTACGGAATACAAGGGGCCATAAGCGCTGCTGCTGTAGGTACACAACAGTGTGCCCTTGCTATTGTACTTCCGCAACTGAAATTGCTTGTTTAGCAAGTAGGCATTATCCAGATTGTCGACCTGCAAGTAATCCGCTTGAATGGGAATAAAAGCTATCTGTGGGCCTACCGGTAGGGCAGCAGGCTGCGACCAGCTACTGGTTGTAGTAGTCCAGACGAAGAGTATGACCATCAAAAACCGCATAAGAATCGTATTGTAGCCAATCACCGGTATTGATGTACCAAGAATCGGGCCCAACTTGTACCTCTAACGGCAAATGCCGATGTCCAAATATAAAATAATCGATCGCCTCAGTCTCGCGTTTCTTTTTGCAATACTGAACGAGCCACTCTTTGTCTTCGCCCAGGTAGTCGGGTATGGAGCCTCCATCGATGAGCCGGCTGTGTTGTGACCAATAATTGGCGATTTTGATAGCCAGGTTTGGGTGGAGGCGGGCAAAGGCCCACTGTGCAAGGGGGTTGGTAAAGAGCTTTTTCAGCCGTTTGAAGCCTTTGTCGCCCGGGCCTAACCCATCGCCATGGCCGATGAGAAACTGCTTATCACCAAAGGTGAATCGTTGGTGCTTTTTATAAACGGGGATATCCAGTTCCTTTTCGAGATAGCCAAACATCCACAGGTCGTGGTTGCCGGTGAAAACGTGAAGCGATACACCCTGGTCGGCCAGCTCGGCCATTTTACCCAGCAGTCGCACATGTCCTTTGGGTACCACATGCTTCCATTCAAACCAAAAGTCAAAAAGATCGCCCAAAAAGAAGATCGCTTCTGCCTCTTCCTGAATAGATGAAAGAAAGCGAACAATACGTTTTTCCCTGGCCACACTATCCCGGTGATTAGGAATGCCAAGATGAAAATCGGACAGGAAATAGACCTTTTTGCCTGGTGTCACTACCCACGTTTATCGATCAGGAAAACGAAGACCTCTTTGGGTCCGTGTGCACCCAAAACTAACGTTTTCTCGATATCAGCGGTACGGCTGGGGCCTGTAGCGAAGTAGATCATGGAGGGCAGCTTCTGCTCATACTTGGTTTTCATGAGTTGAAGGCCAGCATGCATATCATCCACCAACTGGTCGGTAAAGGCGACTACAAGGTGCACCGGAGGAAAGATAGGCAGACTCCGGCCAGAGGCTAACTTGGAGGAAAGCAAGACACTACCGGTGCGGGCGACCAATGCTTCACATAGTGTAACACCGACATCAGCTTTTGCTAAATCACGGCCAATGCGCGCCTTTTTGAAATTGGACTTGATGAATAGGTCTTGCAACTGATGATCCCACACAAACAGGTGTCGCCACTCCTGCTCATCGGCCAACGCCTTCAGGTTGACCATAAACTCCCTGACGTTTTCACAATACAAGAATTTCCCCTGCAGGGCGGTGAAACGCTCGGCAAACTGTATCTCCAGCGGCTCTGTTGACCGGTGGTAGAAAGCGGTATTGGGGTCCACATCAGGGAAAGGCTGCGGGGTGCTGGTCAGTAGTGCTTCACGCACTTTGGCCAGCAGCCGTCCCTTAGCCGTTTGCTGTTGTGGTTGGTCAGCCATAGTCTGTTGTTAGACTTCCGGATGCTGTTGTGTAGCCTCTTCTTCAGAAGAATCCGTGTTATCAGAAGAACTTGCCCCATTTTGATTGGCCTTATCGTCCGCTGAGGCCTTATCTTCTTCCGGTTGAGGTGTGCTGCTGTTTTCTTTCATCTCTTCTGTCACCATCGGCTCCTTGTCTTCCTCTTCAAATGGGCGAGGGCCGATTAAGTCTTCCAGGTCATGCTTAAAGATGACTTCTTTCTCCAACAGCTTTTGCGCCAGTAGTTCAAGCTTTTCATACTTCTCGGTGAGAAGATCTTTGGCTCGCTTGTACTGTTCTTCGATAATCTGCTTCACCTCTTTATCGATCCGGTAGGCCGTTTCGTCAGAGTAGGGCTTGGTGAAGGTATATTCTCCCTGTTGCATGCCATAGAAAGAAACATTACCGATTTCCTTATTCATGCCGTATACCGTTACCATGGAGTAAGCCATCTTGGTGATTACATCCAGGTCATTTTGTGCTCCGGTACTGATCTTGCCAAACACAATTTCTTCTGCAGCCCGACCGGCCAGTGTTTTACACATACGGTCGGCAAACTGATCGGTGTCCATCAAGTATTGCTCTTTTGGGAGATATTGCGCGTAGCCCAATGCGGCTACACCACGCGGTACAATTGTCACCTTTAGGAGTGGATCGGCATGTTCCAGGTACCACCCGGCAATGGCGTGCCCTGCCTCGTGGTAGGCTATAATCTTCTTTTCATCAGGTGAAATGAGTTTGTTCTTCTTTTCCAGTCCTCCGATCGAACGGTCGATGGCATCCTGAAAGTCGATCATTTCAATCTGCGTCTTATTTCGCCTGGCCGCAATGAGGGCCGCTTCATTGCAAATGTTGGCAATATCTGCACCCACGAAACCTGGGGTCTGTTCGGCCAATCGCTTAGCACTTATCTCAGCCGCCAATTTGAGTGGCTTGAGGTGCACACCAAAGATTTGTTCACGCGCGTTCAGGTCTGGCTTATCGATACCAATCTGGCGGTCGAAGCGACCGGGGCGCATCAAGGCGCTGTCCAGTACATCCGGGCGATTGGTGGCCGCCACGATGATAACGCCTTTTTCAGAGCTAAAGCCGTCCATTTCCACCAATAGCTGGTTGAGGGTGTTTTCTCTCTCGTCATTCCCTTGTATGAGTTGCTTACCCCGGGCACGTCCGATGGCATCAATCTCATCAATGAAGATGATACAAGGGGCCTTTTCGCGTGCTTGCTTAAAAAGGTCACGAACACGGCTGGCTCCTACGCCCACAAACATCTCGACAAAATCGGAGCCGGAGATAGAGAAAAAGGGTACTTGCGCTTCTCCGGCCATAGCCTTGGCGATTAGGGTTTTACCGGTACCGGGAGGGCCTACCAGGATAACCCCCTTTGGTATCTTACCCCCCAATGCGGTGTATTTTTTCGGGTTTTTGAGGAAGTCGACCACTTCCATCACCTCTTCTTTGGCCTCTTCCAATCCGGCTACATCATCGAAAGTGACATTTACACGGGTATTCTTGTCGTATAAGCTAGCCTTACTCTTGCCTACATTGAAAATTTGATTGCCAGCACCGCCCATGCCCCCGGTTACCCTGCGCATGATGAACAGCCAGATAATCACCAGAATGGCAATAGGAATAACCCAGCTTAAGATTTGCCCCGTCCAATCGGTGCGGGTGCTGTATTTAACAGAGATATATTCGGCCTTATCCTTGCCCTGGTCATTTTGTAGTTCTTCTATATCTTCTTCAAACTTCCCGGGATCCCCGATCTGGAAGGTGTAGTGTGGGCCTGGATTCTTGCCGCCTCCAAACTTACTGTCGGAAACATCTTTGTGCTCCTCCATATCCAGCGCTTCGTTGGTCAGGTAAACTTCTACATAGCGGTCATTGACGACCTCTACAAAGTCCACTTCATCGTCTAGCAGCATCTCCTGCTCAAACTTCTTTTGGGAGATCTGCTCCGTATTGTCGAAGTTGAGGAACTGTAAAGCCAGGAACCCCAGTAGAATCAGACCATAGATCCAATAAAAATTGAACCGGTTTTTCTTCTGTGGTTTCTTATCGTTGTTATTATCGTTGGAAGGTTTTCCGTTCATGTTCGCTAGTTAACTTCTCAATAGTACAATTGCGATGGCTACAATGTTTCGTATTCTTCAATGATACCGTCAGACCATAATTCTTCGAGGTCGTAATAGGTTCGGATATCACGCTTGAAAACATGCGCCACCACATGTACATAGTCGATTAAGACCCATTCCAAATTGTTGAAGCCTTCCGTTTGATACGGATATTCTCCTGTTTTCTCCTTGATTTCCTCTTTGATGTGTCGGGCAATTCCCTTCACCTGCGTGTCGGTAGTGGTATGGCAAACTATAAAATAGTCGCATACCGCCTCCGGAATATGCCGCAGGTCGATTGAGATAATGCCTTCCCCTTTTTTATCCTGGATACACTCGACAATGAGGTCCTTGAGTTCTTCAGCCGGAGTGGTTAGATTTGGAGCGGTTTGATCAACTTTCAAACTGATATTTTGCTGTTTTAATGTTACGCTTCTCAATTAATGAGCAAAGGTACAAAGTTGTTGTTCAAGTCAGGTAACGCAAGCCTTGTCGGAAAGGTTTTACAACCGTTGAATAGCTGCTCTTCTACCAACGAATGGCTCAAGGAGAATACGATGCCGCATGGCACAGTGGTATACACCACTCATCAGCAGGCGGGCCGGGGACAGCGGGGCAACACCTGGCAGGATAGGCCGGGTGAGAATTTGGCGCTGAGTGTATTGCTGAGCGACCTGCTGCTGCCGGTAACGGAGGCATTTCTGCTCAATAAAGCCATAGCCGTAGCGGTACATGATGTGGTGCAGGCCCTGGCCGGACCCTCCCTTGCCCTGAAGTGGCCCAATGATGTGATGTGGCGTGATCGGAAGCTGGCCGGGATACTTATTGAGAATCAATTGCAAGGCCAAAAGGTGGCGCAATCGATAATCGGTATAGGTATCAATGCGGATGTGCCGGCTTTTGGACCGGATCTGCCCCAGGCGACCTCCTTACGGTTGATCACCGGACAGGCCCACCCACCCACCCGTTTGGTCGATCCGTTGGTAGCGGCCTTGCGGTACCGGCTTACCCAATTGCATGAAGGCGACACAGTAGCCCTTGATCAGGCTTATCACAAACGACTTTATCACTTAGGCGTAGCCAGATTATTTGCGCTAGCCGGGCAGGAGAAGTGGGGCATTATAAAATGCGTGACGGATGGAGGACAGTTGCTGGTGGCCTGGGGTGATGATCAGGAAGATGCCTATACCCACGGCACGATAAGCTGGCGGTGACGCTAAAAGAGGCGGCTGTATACCTTTTCCACCTTGTTGACACCTATCACGTCAATGGAGAAGCGGCTGCGGTCCAACCCCTTCAGGTTGGCTTTGGCGCAATAGAAGCTGGCGAAGA
>CAJXXO010000039.1 GCA_913062655.1 uncultured Bacteroidota bacterium
TAGGGTAAACCCAAGGCCCACGGTTCGCACCAATCAGTTGGTAAATATCTGTCCGGGAGATACCGCTATTTTGACGGCCTCCGGAGCAGAAAACTACGTATGGGATGCCGATCCTGCCTTATTAGATACTGTAGGCGACAGTGTGCGCGCTATACCTACCTCTAATCAACGTTTCTATGTAACTGGTATTGATAGCAATGGCTGTTCGAGAGGTGCATTTGTCGATGTGCAGCTTTTCAGTCCACCATCGGTAAATGCTACTGCTCCTTCTCCCATCTGTGAAGGTGATACCGTTTGGGGTACCGCTAGCGGAGCTAATACCTATACTTGGCTTCCTGCGAGTAATAGTGGCGGTAATGGTAGTAATACTGCTTTATTTCCAATAACCACCGTCACTTACACCGTTATTGGTACAGATGCAAACGGTTGCGCAGATACCGCCCTGCTGCCTATAACAGTGCAGGATGCGCCTACCTTACAAACCAGTGTAAGTCAGGACCCGGTTTGTGTAGGTGATACGGTTACGCTAACCGTAAACGGAGCAAATACATATACTTGGACAGGGCCAGTTAATAACCCTAACTCGGCTACTACAACTGCTATCATCATTGATACCACTACATTTACTGTGATGGGAACGGACAATATTGGTTGCAGCTCAACGGATACTGTTGTAGTCAATACTTTCTCTACACCTGTTATATCTACTGGAACTGGAGACTCTATCTGTATAGGAGGCTCCATCGTATTGACGGCAAGTGGCGGTACACAATACCAATGGAGTCCTTCTGCCGGTCTAAGTGACCCTGCTTCAGCTACTCCAACGGCAAGCCCATCCACCACTACCGCATACACAGTTGAGGTACGCGATGCTAACGGATGTCTTGCTGTAGATAGTACAACAATAACCGTATTGCCTCTACCATCGATCAATACGGGCGGTACCCAAACCATCTGTGAGAACGATACTGTGCAGTTGCAAGCCACCGGTGGTAATACTTATCAATGGTCAGTCCCGGGCAGTCTATCGTGTACAACCTGCCCGGATCCGCTCGCTTTTCCAATGGCAACAACTACCTACACTGTTATTGGTACTGACCCTTTTGGTTGCCCTGATACACAAACCCAACAAGTGGTTGTCAATCCGCTACCGACCGTAACCGCCATTACTTCAAATAGTCCGATTTGCCAGGGAGATACGGTGCAATTACAAGCCACCGGTGCGGTTCAGTATACTTGGTCTCCAGCCACTTCACTCAGTAGCACGTCAGGCGCTATTGTACAAGCATACCCACAGAACAGCACAGTTTATACTGTCATTGGTGTAGATGTAAACGGCTGCACAAACTCAGGTACAGTATTGGTTGACCTTTTTGTGAATCCAGTAGTGAGTGGGGGCGCGAATGATACCATTTGTGTGGGACAATCAATACAGTTGCAAGCTAGTGGTGGTACCGTCTATCAATGGACACCCGCAACCGGTCTAAGCGATTCAACCATTGCTAACCCCGTAGCGAGTCCTGCTGCTTCGACAACCTACACCGTTACCATATCGGATGTGAATGGTTGTACGGCAACAGCCACTAAGCACATTGAAGTGGTTTCATTACCCCCAGTTGATGCAGGGCCGGACTTAACGATGTGTGTTGGTGATACCTTGGCCTTATCGGTCTCTGGTGCCAATAGTTTCCAATGGTCGGGGTCATCAGCACTTTCTTGTACCAATTGCGCGCAGCCCTCTTTTTGGGGTGCGCAAAATACCACTCTTGTAGTTGAAGGGTTCATAGGGCAAGGCTGCAGTGCTACCGATACACTGGCCATCACTGTAAACCCATTGCCAGCAGCAGATGCGGGGCCAGATACGGCTGTGTGTACAGGTGATGCAGTAGTATTGAATGGTAGTGGTGGCAGTACGTATAGTTGGTCGCCTGCCACCGGTCTGTCTTCAACCAGCATCGCCAATCCTACCGCGACAATTGGAGGCAGTACTACTTATACAGTTACGGTAACGGATAATAACAATTGTGCAAGTAGTGATACTATTGCTATTATCGCACTCCCTTTGCCTACCATTAATACCGCACCTGATACTACTATTTGTGAAAACACGATAGCAGTGCTGCAAGCCTTTGGCGCTAATACCTATCAATGGCAGCCAACCAGCGTCATCGCAAATCCTTCATCGGCTATAACCAATGCTTCTCCATCAGTCACAACAGTATTTACGGTAACAGGTGTGGATGGTAATGGGTGCGAAAACACCGCTACACAACAAGTAAATGTGCAACAAGCTCCGGACTTGACCGTGTCACCTGCTGCTGTCACACTATGCCCTGATAGCGCCATAACTATCAGTGTGACAGGTGGAAATAGTTATCAATGGACGCCAGCTAGCGGTTTAAATACGTCAACCGGGTCGCAGGTTATAGCCACACCAACAACAAATGTGACCTACACGGTTACATCAGCCAGTTCTGCCGGTTGTGCGGCTACAGGCACTGTCAGCATTACGGTTCAACCGAGGCTTAACCCTATGGCTACACCGGACTCTGTGGCCATTTGTGAAGGAGAAACCGTTGCCTTACAGGCGCAAAATGGACAAGTTTACAATTGGACGCCATCAGTGGGATTGGATGACCCAAGCGTGGCGACTCCTAATGCTGCACCATCTACAACTACGTATTACACGGTAACCATAGCAGATGCTGTGGGCTGTACTTTCCGCGATTCTATTGTTATTCAGGTATATCCAGCAGCCATCGCAGAGGCTGGCAATGACCTAGCCATGTATGCTGGTCAATCCATTGTACTGCAAGGCCAGGGTAATGGGGCTTTCAACTGGAGTCCTGCTGCGAGTCTGAACGACCCTACAATTGCCACACCGACTGCCACACCTGTAGACGATCAACTTTACACATTAACCGTTATAACAAATGGTGGTTGTGTGGCTTCTGATACCACATTTGTTGATGTACTCTACGAAACAGTCATTTTCGTGCCGAATGCCTTCACTCCAAATGGAGATGGGGTAAATGATGAAATTCGTATCAGGTCCGCTAATCAGTTTCAGCTCGATCGATTTGTTGTGTTTGATAGGTGGGGACATCGTGTTTTTTCTACTACTGACTTAAGTGAAGCCTGGGATGGTACATCGAATGGCGATCCATTGCCTGCCGGCACCTATATGTTTTGGGTTAGGGGAAGAGGTAACTTGGGTGAGCTCATTGAGCGAAAGGGGAACATAACCCTGTTGCGGTAATTTTATCGCGCTACTACCAACCTTCCGCTGGCTTGTCTTACATTATCCTCCATCAAGTGGATGAGATAAACCCCATTAGGTAGGTGCGCTACGGAAAGAGTAGTGGTGCCTGGTTGCTGAATGAAATGCGTGGACATCAACCGTCCTGACAAATCGGTAAGTAGTATGGTAAACTGTGTCAGGGTAGGCGGTGTAGCAAGGGTGACCTGTGTTGTAGCAGGATTAGGGAACAGGCGTAATCCGCTTGCTGCAGGTATTCGATCAATACCCGTAGTAAAGTCTAGTCGGGTAATATGATTTACCGGTAGGGTGCCCCGGTCGCTCGTAACTGCGGAAAAGTCGCCTGCCACGTATAGCTGACTAGCATTGCCTTCCATGGTGAAGATGGGTCCGTTAAAGTCGCCCTCTCCGGCTGTCCATTGGCCGCCATCCCATTTGGCCAGCCGGCCTGCGGGCATGGTACTATCAACCGTGCTGAAATCGCCACCTACGTATAACTCGGTAAGGCCTTCTAAGGCAAACACACAATCGTCTGTACCTGCACTCAATGGAAACCAGCCTTGTCCATCAAATAAGGCGATATTATGAGCCGCTTGATTATCGATAGTGTCGAAGCATCCCCCGGCATAGAGTCTACCATACCATACTTCCAGGTCGTGAATCGATCCCCCCTGGTTACCGAAGTTGGTGCCGGGAACAGCTTCCCACTGCACACCATTCCACCGGGCCAATCCTTCCACCGCTACACCACTGGCAGCGGTAAAATCACCAGCCGCATATAAATTGCCATTGAGGGCCGCCAGGGCTTTAACCGGCCCGTTCAGTCCTTGCCCCAAGGGTGTCCAAATGCTGCCATCCCAAAAGGCGATGTGGTTGACGTTTTGCCCACCGACCTGTGTGAAGTCACCAGCCACCACTATACCATTGTTGTAAGACTGCAGTGCACGTACGGTACCGCCATCCAGCGGATTACCAATAGGAGCCCAATTACTGCCTTGCCGCTGGGCAAAGCCATTGGCCGCCTGTCCTTCCATCTGTGAAAATGCACCACCCAGGTAAGGAACATCATCTACTTCCAATACGGCCAATACCGTATCATCTGGCGTTCCGACTGAAGACCAACTGTTGTTATTCCACTTGGCCAGATAGGGTAGGTTTTGCTGATCGGCTGTTGTAAAGGCGCCTCCAACCCACAGTTGATTTGTACTGGATTCGAGATGCAGCGCGTACACGGGTGCATTGACACCGCTTTCCAAAGAATCCCATACCTGTGCCTGGGCTAAGACAGGGAAGCAAAAAAAGATGAGGATGGTGAGAGTACGCACCATCCTATAAAATTAAATAAAGCTGGCTAGAAATCAAGCTTAGGCCAAAATCTCTGCATGTTGCGCTACCAGCGCAGCCACCTCCGACTGAATTAATGCCGTACGGTCTTTATTGTACCACTTTTGAAGGGTTTCCGCTATCTCGTTGTAGGCAGGAGGGTTCTCCATCGCTTTGTACTCGCGCATCAGTTGCTGAGCCGGCTCCGGCCGAGGCCCCCACTCGTATAGCACCTGGCCATCTGCTTTTCGGAAAGCGATCAGTTTGGGAATAGATCGACCCCCTTCTGTAAGAAAATGATCCATTAATGTGGGATGGTCGTCTCGCAATACCAGCCGCATATCGATAGCTTCATTTTGCTCCGCCATCTGTTGCAGTACCGGTACTATATTAGCAGCGTCACCGCACCAAGCTTCTGTGATTACCAACCAACCGATCGGGTCTTCCTGGCTATTGAGGGCGGTGATGGTTTCCGGCAGCAATTGCACCGTGCGGTCCAACCGGTTCATGCGATGCGCATTCAATCGGGTGTAATGGATATACGCCTCTGACTGATTGGGGCCGGTGGTTTTATTCTGTACCAGCAACGTCCCAATCAGATTACGATAAGCTCTGTAGGTAATTGAGGCTGACCAAGCCTGGTGCACTTCTTGTTCGCGAGCGGAGTGACTCATTCCGTGTAGGTTTTACTAAATATGAAGGATTTACAATACTTCCAACGAAAAGGCGACAGAAAGGTTTTTAACAGACGGCTAAGCAAGCGTTAAAAAATCTTTTCTGTCTTTTGTTTGACAAAGGACAACCATTTCCATCGCTGTTCCTTATTGAAATATGTCTATGCAAGCACAGGAATTGGCTCAGGAAGCGTGGCGCCAACTAAGACGAGCCACCGCTGATAAAAGACATGCCTTTCGGTTTGTGGCACTCGCCAGTCACGCGAGGGACACCCTGCAAAATCGAATGGTGGTGATGCGGTCTTTTTCGGCATCGGGGGAGGTAAATATTTACACCGATAAACGCACCCAAAAGGTATCGGCCATTCAAGAACATGGTGAAGTGGCATTATTGTGGTGGGATCCGAAACGTAAACTACAAGTGCGATTCCAGGCGCTAGCCAAATTGTTGCCGGGCGAGGAAGCCCTCGAGCATGTTCCGCAGCAGAGGCAGGCCCAGAAAGACTATACCACCCAACTGGCACCAGGAACAGCAGTCTCACAACCGGAAGCAGTAACCTGGACCGAAGAGCTTCACTTTGCCGTAATTAGCTGTATGCCTTTCCACGCTGATATATTGCAACTGGGTAAGCCACATAAGCGGGTAAAGGGAGCGCGCAAGGGTGACAAGTGGGTCTGGCAATGGGTAGTGCCCTAGATATAATCGAATCCGGTTGTGTACCAAGGTAGTGTGCGCAACTGTTTCTCCAACGCAGCGTCCATGTGCTCAAAAGAGGCTACTATCCTGGCGTTGGCATCCTTGGTAAATTGACGCACCAGACCCAGGCGGCCGTAATCGATGAGGGCCGAATACAAGGGTGAACGTTCGTCCAGGAACAACATGGCCGTATGGCAGTTTTTGTGCGCCAGTATTGACTCAAGCAGCCGGTGCAGTATATCTATCCTACCTGGCGGGTAAAATAAACCCTCGAATGAAAGGAACCGAAAGTCTTTAGGATTGTACAACCGCCTGATCAGCGGCACATGTGGCAATACATTCATGATCAACTTGCCGGAGAAACCGGGCATTCGTTGTATTTCCCAGCGAGCGGGATGTGCCTGTGCACCGGCAATGAGTTGGCCCTGCTCCTCCAGCACATAGTAGTCGCCTCGCATGAAGAGATGGGTAAAATGGACCAGGGCGTGATCACTGTATCGTTCGTGCAGCAAGTCGCGAAGCAAGTTGTATTCATCCGGCCGTGCCTTACGAAATCGCGCATCTTGCTTAGGAAAATAGCGGCTGAAGCCAATCGTTTGTAAGTGGCTGATGACCTCGTACCCGGCATTCTGAGAGACTTTGAACGAACCGTGATTGCCCCGCTCAATTACGCCCATGTACACTGCTGGGTCCGTTTCATCTTCCCGGATTTTGGTCATGAATTGGGCGCCATACTTTTTTATCAGGCCTTTGCCGCGAATGTGAGGGGAGGAGGCGAAAAAACAGACGTAGTAAAATGGTAGTTCTTTTCCCTGGGTGTTGCCGGTCCGCTTGTTAAAAATGGCGGTTCCCGCTATGCGATCCTCATCACGCAATAGAATTAAATAGGGATCAGGGAGGCTATACAGCCGCTCCGACATATCATGCCGTTGGTAAACGGCCCCTTCACTGCCCCATTCGATGGATTCCAGAAAGGCCTTCACTTCAGGGCTTATGCCTTGTTCCTTGGTTACTGTGATGTGTTCGATCTGCTCGGGAATGGCCATACCACAAAATACCCTAAAATGGGGAATTGCTATCGGCCTGACGCCAATCGCCTGGCCATACCTTTGAATATAAACAGGTGAAAGGGACTGATTAAGTACCAGTATAATCTACCCCACACACCTACGGGTCGAAAGGTGGCCGTTTGGTGCAGATAGGGCGTAGCACCTTTATCCTCTATCCGAAATTCGAGCCAGGCCTCTCCGGGTAGCTTCATCTCCGCATATAGGAGAAGGCGTCCTTTATTGCGGTCAGCCATCAACACGCGCCAAAAGTCCAGGGCATCCCCAATTTCGATCTTGTCGGGATTGGTGCGTCCTCTGCGTAGGCCAATACCACCTACCATTTTATCCAATACACCTCGTATCTTCCAAAGCCAGGTAGCATAATACCAACCCGTAGTCCCTCCGATCGACCAAATACGCTGTTTTACCGCCTCTTTTTCCCCGCGAATATCGATTTGCTGATGGTCAATGAAGCAACCATACTGCGGCACTTGGATGTACTCGTCTAAATCACTTTTCCCCCGGCTACCGACCAATGCGTCTTTCCAACTGCTGACCACTTCGTTTTGCTGCACTCTTCTGAATGCTCGCTGTAATGCTTTTTTATATGGCGTTAATTTGATGCCCAGTTGCGCTGCCAAATCATTTTTCCTGGCTACTACCGGCACCTTCAAACTATCCACCAGATTCACGGCCAACGGGTAAGAAGTGGAAGTCATAAAATACAGCCAATAGGAAGACAACCGAGGGGTCATTACCGGTACGTCAATGATGTAGCGTTTGAGTCTTCGTACTTGTGCATATTGCAAAAGCATTTCCCGGTACTCCAATACTTCAGGTCCGCCAATGTCATAATTGTGGTCAAACGTTTTCTCGTTGTGCAGTACGCCAAGTAAGAATTTCAATACATCCCGGATGGCAATGGGCTGAATAGGATTCCGCACCCATTTCGGGGCAATCATCACCGGTAGTTTTTCTACCAGGTCGCGTATGATCTCAAAAGAGGCGCTGCCCGACCCTACAATTATACCCGCTCGTAATATGGTGCATGCATAGTGATCGCTTTGGAGCACGTGCTCTACTTTCAGTCGACTTCGCAAATGTTTTGATAGTCTATCGTGATTGCTGATACCACTCAGGTAGATGACTTGTTTGCAATCGGTGGCTTCCACATATTGGCGAAAGTGATCGGCCGAACGGGTCTCTTTTACTTCAAAGTCACCCTCTGAGGATGACATGGAGTGAATGAGGTAATAAGCGGCATCAATATCTTTAGGCATGCGACTGGTGTCGGGTGGCAGCAGAAAATCGATCTCCACTACAGATACCTGTTCCGGAGGAAACTGATCTACCTGCATACGTCCGGCATCACGTACCACGCAGATTACTTCGTGGCCTTCTTCTACCAGTATGGGTAGTAATCGCTTGCCGATGTAGCCGGTAGCGCCTGTCAGCAAAATACGCATACTAGTAGTACAGTTGTTGCCCGAAATAGTTGCATTTACTGCTTCTTCCGCAGATAGATTGCGGAGAGATTCCCGTAATTTGAGGAAAGAAAAATAGACAAAGCGTTATGCGCATTTTACATACGGCCGATTGGCATATGGGAAAGCGGTTGCATCAGTATGAACTGGCAGCGGATATGGACCGGTTCATAGAATGGTTGGTGGAATTGGTGAAGGAGCAACAGATTGATGCGGTATTGGTGTCGGGCGATATTTTCGACCTGGCCAACCCTTCAGCGGCAGCCCGGCAGCAGTACTACGAGGCTTTGGTCCGCTTGCAACAACTCCAATGTACATTGATCATTACGGGGGGCAACCACGATTCTCCTTCCATGCTCAATGCACCCAAATCACTGTTGTCTGCACTCAATATTCATGTGGTAGGGCAAATGCCGGACGATCCGGCAGCAGTGCTGATCCCATTGGGTGCACCTGTGCAGGCAGTGGTGGCGGCTGTTCCGTACCTCCGTGATGCTGACCTTTTGCAATATGTAAAGGATGAGACCTATGCACAACGGGAAGAGGCTGTAAAGGCAGGTATAGCGCGCATGTTTCAGCAAGTGGCAGAGGCGGCCACACAACGCTATCCGGGTACACCGCTGATTGGCATGGGGCACCTATTTACGGCCGGTGCAAGTATGTCGGATAGCGAAAGGGATATCCAGGTGGGCACCTTGGGCGCTTTTCCGGTCGATCATTTTCCAGCGGCATTCGATTATCTCGCCCTGGGCCATATCCATCGACCGCAGGAACCGGATAAAAGAGCCTGGTACAGTGGCTCTCCCATACCCTTGTCTTTCAGTGAACATGCCGATCCTAAGCGGGTGGTCATCTATGATACCACCACACAGGAAAAGACCTCTCACTCCATTCCTGTGTTTCGCCAGCTCATTCGAATAGCGGGTAGTTATGCACATTGCCAGGCAGAGCTCCAACAGATAGCGGTGCCCGACACCCAGCTACCTGCCTTGATTGAATTGACATTAGAGGAGCCGCGCTACGAGCCGGGTAAACGGGTAGCCCTGGAGGAACTGGTCGACCAGTTCGAGCATCCGCGTGCCAGTATTATCAAGCACCGGCTGCATTTTGCGCAGACAGCAAAGGATACCCGCCATTTGTTTGAGGCCTCTTCTGTCTCGATAGCGGAGCTTTCCCCCAGACAAGTATTCTCCGAACGTATGGAAGAAGAAGAGGTGCCGGCTGAGCAAAAACAGCTCTTACAAGCGGCCTTTGACGAATTGTTGGATGTGGTACAACAGAATGAATCATGAAATTGCTGTCGATCCGATTTAAGAATATCAATGCCTTAAAGGGCACACACGAGGTGGACTTTACGAAACCGCCCTTATCAGAAGCGGGTCTTTTTGCCATCACCGGGCCAACCGGTAGTGGCAAGACGACCCTGTTGGACGTGATTTGCCTGGCTTTATACAATCAGGTACCACGCCTGGGCAAAATATCGAAAAATACCATTGAGCAGGCGGGAGCCATTCTCACGCGTCACACCGATGAAGCCATGGCAGAGGTGACCTACACCTGCAGCAAAGGCACCTATACCTCACGCTGGTCGATCAGCACGGCACGAACAGGGAACCTTCGTGATTATGAGATGCAGATCAGTAAGGATGGAGGCGCGCTACTCGATCTCAAGAAGCGCGAAGTGCCGGCTACCAATGAGTCGCTGATAGGGCTCACCTACGATCAATTTATCCGGTCCACTTTGCTGGCACAGGGTTCCTTTGCCAAGTTCCTCACTTCCACAAAAGACGAACGAAGCGCCTTGCTGGAGCAGATAACCGGTACGCACATCTATCGTCAATTGGGCAGAATGGCATATGAGCGGTATAAAGCGGTTGGTGACAAATTACACGACCTGCGCGTAAGCCGGGAAACGCTACTTGAAGATAAAGCTTCGGCTGAGGAATTGAAGGACTGGCGGCAACAGCAACAGCGCCTCGGCCAACAGGAGAGATCGATCCGTGAGGAGATAAAATCACTGGACGCTCTACTGGAGAAGTGGAAGCACTATCATGCATTGAAGGAGGATCGTGCTGCATTGGTCCAACAACAACAAACAGCCGAAGCAGCATGGAACGAGTTTGTTGAACAAGAGGGCAAACAATTGGAGCGGCATGAAGCCCTGATCCCGGTGCAAGACAAACTACAGGCCTGGCGGGAACAGCGCCATCAGCTACAAGAGAAAGAGGAGGCCTTGCAGCGGGCTATTCAATCTGTAGAGGAGCAGCAGCAGGAGAAAAAGAACATCCGTCTGGCCGCAGAGAAATTACTTGACCAGCCGCTCAGTGATGAGACCGTGGTCCCGAAGCTGGAAGCATTAGCAGAAGAGATACAGCGCCTGGAGAAGGAAAGGAGCGAACAGGCGAGTACCTACAAACACGCACGGGAATTGGCCAAGCAGGCATTGAACCCTTCCAGCTTAGACTGGAACGGTCGAATCGAGGAAGGTACACTGCGCTTTTTCAGGCAGAAAAAAGATAAGCTGGAGCAAAGCATCCGGACCCTGGAGGAGAAGCTGCCTACTGATTATGCTGTGCGGCCTCAAGCCGCCAGGGAGCAGTTGGACCAGGTGATGTGGCAATTGAAAGAGTGGGCGCAGTTGGAGCAGTCCATACAGCAAGTGCAGCAAGAGCGGACAGCATTACAAGAAACCATTCAGCAGCGCGAAGAGGAACTGGCAGCACTCCCCAGCCAATTAAACTCCGCTCAACAAGCGTTGGTAATAGCAGAGAAAGAGGTACAGCGCCTGGAAGCGGAGCAGGAAGTAAAACGCCTCCAACAGGATTTGGCTGAGCTGCGCCATCAGTTGAAGCAGGGAGAGCCCTGTCCACTGTGTGGCTCCACAGCGCATCCATTTGCCGAACACCAACCAGATGGTACGCCTGTCAATCAGGAACTGGCTACAGCCCGGCAAGATGCCAGGGATAAGCAAGAGAAGCTGTGGCACCTAGAGGCCAGACAGCAACAGTTGCAAGAACGGAAAGTAGAGGATACCCAACACCTGGCGAAAGGCGAGCAGGCCTTGCAAGAGCACCAGGATCAGTTGGAACTGGTGCAGCAAAGATTGGGTGAACCATGGGTCACCAACGGTTGGCAAAAAGGCCAACAACAGGTCGAACAGTGGCGGGAGGATGTAGGGCTGCTGCAAGAGTGGTGGGTGGACTTCAAAGCAGTGAAGGATATATTGCCTCAACTGGAGAAGATGGCTGCCGCAAAGAAAACGGGCGAATCCCTAAAGGCGCAGATAGAAGCACGCTATAGCGGCCATGATGTGCAACGAGACACGGGTAAACTCATTAGCCAATGGACCGATCTGCAGGGACAAATGAAAAATGCGCGCCTCCAACTGGAGCAGGCAAAAGAAGCGGAACTAAAGGTCCGGCAAGAATGGTCGGCCATTCACGCGGAAGCTTCTGCGGCCGTTCAAGCGCTGGGATATGAAAAGGTGGAGGAGGCATTAGCCCATTGGCTGCCTGCCGATACCTGGCAGCAGTGGCAGACCAAACGGGATGCATTGCAGGGACAGCGAAAAGATGTCCGGTCCCAATTGACGGCACTGCAACAGCAATTGGACAAACAAGCCAAAGGACTGTCAGAAAAGTCGGAGGAAACGTTACGGCAGCAACTGGCCGAACAGCAATCCCAATTGGAGCAAGTGGTGGAGGAAAAACAGCAAGTAGATACGTCAATTCATGCACAGGAACAGTTGCAGCAAAGGTTGGCACAGTTGGAGGCCGAAATGAAGCAGGAGGCGGCTGCCAATGAAAAATGGCGGTTGCTTAATGCTTACATCGGTGATGCTAAGGGCAAACGATTCGCAGAATTTGCGCAAGCCCTTACCCTGAAGCAACTTTCTTTGCTTGCCAATGAACGGCTACAACAATTGACCTCTCGTTACCTAATCGATACCCCGGAAGAGCAGGAAGACGATACCCTGATTATCATTGATCGCGATCTGGGTGACGAGCGCAGGTCAGTGAAGACGCTTTCTGGAGGGGAGACTTTTATCGTATCACTTGCGTTGGCACTCGGCTTGTCGGACCTGGCGGCTCACACTGTCAGGATCGAGTCGATCTTCATTGATGAAGGCTTTGGTACCCTCGACCCGGAAGTGCTGGATCAGACACTCGATGTGTTGGAGCGGCTGCAAATACAAGACAACAAAACCATTGGCATCATCTCGCACGTGGCAGCTTTGAAGGAGCGAATCGGCACACAGATCCAGTTGCAACAAGATGGACAGGGGCATAGCCGGCTGGAGATAGTTTAAACGAAGGCTATTTGCGGGTTGAAAGGGCCCATACTCACCTGTCTCGTAGTTATCATTACACCGGGTTTATGCTACATTAGTGGTATGAAACTGCTTATCGCCTTGTGCTTTCTCCTTTTCTCCGCCTACTCCTTTTCGCAACAACCGCTCTTCCCTGCCATAAAGGGCTATGGCGGTGTGTATCCCGTACCGGAGGCGGAGCATACCATGGATACTACCAGGATATACTACCTGCTTGCGGATGTTACAAAGGGCGCTGATAGCTACGACAAGGTGGCTCCAGGACTGGAGCGTGTGGCACGCACAGTAAATTTGCATGTATTAGCCGGTGTGCCTCTGCGTAATATTCGTTTGGTGGTGGTGGTACATGGCAGTGCTACCGATGCCGTGCTTGGCGCCAACAGCTATCTGCGCACCTTTGGCTACGACAATCCTCACCTTCGATTATTTGATCAATTGGAGGAGATGGAGGCAGCGCTTTACGTATGCGGCCAGGCTTGGACCAAGCGAGGCTACGAACCGCATCAGTTGGTGCCTCAGGTCAAATTGGC
>CAJXXO010000040.1 GCA_913062655.1 uncultured Bacteroidota bacterium
CACCAATTGCCCCGGCACCCATTACGGCAATGGTCTCGGATACATCCAGGTCTTGTCCACGCTTGCCCAACGCTTTCCGTGCCAGGTAGGAGATAGACCAAAAGCTGAAGAGTATGCAAAAGGCACTCGCTAAGGCAGAAAAGAAGTTCATCATCCAGGCCGCATCACCCGGTGAAATGAGCGTAAAAACCCGACCCACAATAGCGTGCAGTGGTGATCCTGGTGGGTGAACAATTTCCAGCTTATAGGCAGCAGAAATGAATTCGCCACAGTCCCAAAACGAAACGGTAGGCTCCATGGTGAGCGTGTACGACAATAGGGCTATCGCAAATACGCCCCAACCCACAAGATTATTTATCCGATAAAATTGTTGCATGATCGAGTTTGGTTGGAAAAAATCGTGGTCAAAATTAAGAAACAGGGCCAAAAGCACTATGGAATGGCGCTGTTACCAATTGGCCGCAAGATAACGATCTCATTACTGCTTTCCATTTCTTATTATTGTGCTCTTATCATCCTTTAACGATTGCGCCTCATGGAATATATCAACGACCAGCAAGTCAACCTACAGCAAGCCGAAGCCTGGCATTCCGATTTTCGATCCGCCAGACCTTACCCCTACATTGTTATCGACAATTTTTTGAAGCCTGAGGTGGCCGAAGCGATGTACGATAATTTTCCCAAGGTGGATGAGCTGAGAAAGCACTACAAAAACCTAAACGAAAAGAAGAGTGAAGGCTCCAGCTTTGATCAGTATCACCCTGATTTCAACCATGTTAGACAGGAGCTGGGCTCGCAAGCGTTTCTTACCTTCATGGAAAAGCTTACCGGTATCGAAGGGCTTATTTTGCCAGATGATCACCGGGGAAGTGGCTTACACCAAGGTACAGACGGCAGCTACCTTGATGTACACGTTGATTTCAGCGTACATCCGATCCTCAACCTCCACCGCAGGCTCAACTTGCTTATTTTCCTAAATAAAAATTGGAAGCCGGAGTATGGTGGCGCATTGGAGCTGTGGGATCCAAAGGTGAAAAACCTGGAAGCAGAGATTATGCCGGGCTTCAATAAAGCCGTCATTTTTGAATGTAGTGATGTGAGTTATCATGGTTATGATAAGATCAGTATTCCAGAAGGAGAAACCCGCAAGTCTATGTTCGTGTACCTGTACACACCGGTGGGCCCCCATGTGAAATACCACGATACCATCTTTAAGGCAAGGCCAAGCGAAGGATTAGCCAAGCGCGCCATAACCGACATAAAGGAGACAGGAAAGAATGGTGTGAAGAAAGTACTGAAGACCTTGGGGATGAAAAAACTATTTGAAAAGTACGAATGACCCTTTGACGAAATCGGGGACTGTAATATATTTGCATCCGCCATTGGCCCATGGTGTAACTGGTTAACACGTCTGATTTTGGTTCAGAAGAGTCTAGGTTCGAGTCCTAGTGGGCCAGCAGCAAAAATGAAAAGCCTTAGTGACCTTCACTGAGGCTTTTTTTATGGTCAAGGCTCCGTTGGGGTACGGTCGTTTTATCCGATCATTAACGGGCACTTTTTCCACCAACAGGTGTTAGTGGAATCAATTGGCACCATCGAGGTTACTGCTATATTTGATAGGGTCACCTCTAAACCAGTCCTGCATGTTCAACAATGAATTCGAGGATAACAATATCGGCAATGAGTTCACTGAGCTGATCGCCCGCTATGAGGCCATGGCACATAGCGATGAACGGTCCTTTTTTGAGGAAGAAGAGTTTGAGTGGATCATTGAATACTACGAGACGCGCAATGAGCTACACAAAGCATTGGAAGCAGCGCGATTTGGCGAAGATCAATACCCTTTTTCAGCACTATTTATGCTCAAGCAAGCGGAGCTATACTTTGAGCAACGCGACCTGAAGCGCGCACTGGAATTGCTGGATAAAGCGGAGGTACTCGATTCGGCCGATATAGAAATTTACCTCCTGCGAGCTGAGATCCTGACCTACCAAACCCATTATCAAGGGGCTATTCGCACTTTGGAACAAGTGGAGGATATGGCCGAAGGGGTGGACAAGGAGGAACTCTACCTTTCGATGGCCGAAGTGTATGAATCGTGGGAGAAGTTCGAGAAGGTATTTCAATCCCTGACTCGTGTATTGGCGCTCAACCCTTCCAACGAGGAGGCCCTTAACCGTATTTGGTTCTGTGTGGACATGACAGAAAAGCATGGAGAGAGCGTAGCCCTGCACAAACAGCTAATCGATAAGGACCCCTATTCTTACCTGGCCTGGTACAATTTAGGGCAGGCTTACATGGGGTTGGAAAAGTATGATAAGGCCGCAGAAGCATTTGAGTATGTCACCCTCATCAATGAGGATTATGATATGGCCTACCGCGATTGGGGGGAGGCTTTGATACGGATGCAAGAGCCGGAAAAAGCGCTCGAAGTGTTCGAAGCGGCATTGCGATTGGCAGAACCCTATGAGGAAATCTACTTTGGTATGGGGGTGTGCTATGAAAAAATGGGCAAGCTGAGTAAAGCCCGTTATTATTTTCGGAAAGCGATGCATCTCGACCCCTATTACGATGAGGCCATGTATCGAATTGCAGACAGCTTCAAGCGCGAGGGAAAAATTCCGGATGCTTTGCAAGCTTACAAAAAGGCGCTCAAGATTGATGAGCAAAATGTGATCTACCTGAAAGGTTTTGCAGAAATGAATTACCTGGCCGGTCAGTTGGATGAAGCGGTGGTAAATTATCGTAAGGTTATTGCCATGCAACCGACAGTGGAGGATCATTGGCTAACGCTAGCCCGCTATGAATACGAAATGGGAGCTATTGCCCAAGCTTTTGCTACCTGTAGCGAGGGTATGGATCACCTGCCGGACTCTGACATTTTGCAAATGCACTATGCAGCCTACGCCCTAGCCGCTGGCCTCCATAATGAAGGCCTGATTGCCCTGGGGAATGTGCTGGAAAAGCGGCCAGAGTGGTTCAACAAGGTGTTTGAGATATCACCGGCCTTGTTGGATGATGATACTGTCATAGAAGCGGTAGATCAATTCCGGCAGGAGTAAGCGAGTTACCCTATTTTTGCGGCTCATCGAGTCTCAATTCACTTTCATGAAGCAATACATTGCTACCTTTTTCAAAGGTATGGGTATGGGCGCAGCCGATATTGTACCTGGGGTTTCAGGAGGCACTATCGCTTTCATTACTGGCATCTACGAACGATTGATCCATGCCTTGAAATCTATCAATACCCCAGCCCTCCGGCAATTATTGTCAGGCGATGTTAAAGAGGCCTGGAAGACCATTGATGGCAACTTTCTATTGGCCGTTTTTGGGGGCGTGCTGGTGAGTGTATTCAGCTTGGTGAAGCTCATCAGCTATCTCCTGGAGCATGAACAGGTACTACTTTGGTCCTTTTTCTTTGGGTTGATACTCGCTTCGGCTCTCGTGATCGGGCAAAAAGTGAAGAAATGGACGGCTGGCACTGTGGTGGCCTTATTGGCAGGTATAGGTATAGCACTCTACATTACCCTGGCGACTCCTGCGCAAACGCCTGACGCCCTATGGTTTGTGTTTCTTTCAGGTGCCATTGCTATTTGCGCCATGATCCTACCTGGCATTTCCGGTAGTTTCATTTTGCTACTGTTGCGAAAGTATGAATACATCGTAGGTGCATTGAAAGAGCTGGATATTATCACAATCCTTGTATTTATGCTGGGTTGTGTGGTGGGGTTGCTTTCTTTTGCGCGATTGTTGTCTTGGATGTTTCAACGCTTCCACGACCTCACCATTGCCCTACTAACCGGCTTTATGTTGGGTTCGCTCAATATGGTTTGGCCCTGGAAGGCCGTCTTGGAATACCGCACCAATTCCAAGGGCGAAGAGGTGCCTTTTCGCTTCGAAAGTGTGTTGCCCAATCACTTTGAAGGCGACCCGCAATTGCTTTTTGCCGTTAGCTTAGCCGTAGGCGCCTTCGTGTTGATCTATTTGCTGGAGAAGTTAGCCAACCGATCTAAGAAGGTGTAATGGCTCATCTATTTGGTCTCATAGGAAAAGACATCGGCTACAGCCGTTCACCTGAACTATTCCAGCAATTCTTTGCCGGGGCTGGCGTAGAGGCCGAGTATCGCCTCTTTGACCTGCCGCTTATTACGTCCATAACAGAGGTGTTGGCCCTCCAACCGGCCGGGCTCAATGTAACCCAACCCTATAAGCAGGCGGTCATTCCATGGCTTGATGAATTAGACGCCACTGCAAAAGCTATAGAGGCAGTGAACACCATGGCCTTCACCGGGCAAGCTGTCATTGGATACAATACAGATGCCATTGGTTTCGAGCGTGCCCTGGTGCCCTTATTGTCCTCGCATCACACAAAAGCATTGATTCTGGGTACAGGAGGTGCAGCACTCGCAGCCGCCTACGCCTGCCGGCAGTTGGGTATCACCTATCGAATGGTATCCCGGACACCGGAAGAAGATCAGATCGGTTATGATTCGGTTACACCCGAGCTGCTGGCCACCCACACCCTGCTCATTCAGGCCACACCTATCGGCTCAGCACGGTATGCCGATGAACGGCCTCCTCTTCCCTATTTTGCCATCACCTCAAAACATCTACTATTCGATATGGTGTATGCCCCGCCCATTACTCCATTTATGCGGGCAGGAGAAGAGAAAGGGGCAGTCGTTACCAATGGATTGACTATGCTTGAGGAACAGGCAAAGGCGGCATGGGAAATCTGGCGAAAGTTCAACTTCGGCTAACGAACGACTGTTTGATGAAGGAGATTTGTGTCACCTACTTGCGGAAGCTGAATCGTTATTTTTGTTAGACAACCCATACTATGAGCTATACTACTACCACTGAATCGCTGATCTCCTTTGACAACACCGAAATTGCTTTTGCGCATAAGGACGATCGGTCACTCAAGCGGGCGTATCGCTTGTTCAAGATGATTAGTCAACCTTGGTTGTCTAGCACAGGGGCTTCCCTGTCGCAATTTGCCTTGAAGGCCGGGCTGCCGGTGAAAGGTATCATCAAGAACACCTTGTATGCGCAGTTTTGTGGTGGGGAGTCGGTAGAAAAAAGCTTACCTACTATCAACGAGCTGGCAGCCGCCAACGTGCTTACGGTACTCGATTATGGTGTGGAAGCCAAAGACTCAGAAGCGGACTTTGATCGTACACTGGCAGAAATGGAACATGAGATACAATTTGCCAAAGACAACGATCACGTGCTCTGCATCAGTTGTAAACTGACGGGGCTGGCCCGATTTGCCCTGTTGGAAAAACTGCATGCCGGCAAACCGCTTACGCCACAGGAAGAGGCAGAATGGGAACGCACGCAAGAAAGGGTGAACGAAATCAGTGCCTTTGCACACAAGCACGATGTCTCCCTCTACATCGATGCAGAGGAGACCTGGATTCAAAAGCCGATTGATGATATCGTGACCCGCATGATGGAAAAGTACAACCAGGAGAAGGCCATCATCTTCAACACTGTACAGCTCTATCGGCACGACCGGTTGTCATACCTGAAGGATGCTTTTGCAGAAGCGGAAAAAGGAGACTATTTCTATGGTATCAAGCTGGTGCGCGGGGCATACATGGAAAAAGAACGGGAGCGGGCCAGGCGCTTAGGGTATGAGGACCCCATCAACCCCACCAAGGTGGCGACCGACCGCGACTTCAACGAAGCCATTACTTTCTGCATCGATCATATCGACCGTATATCGGTTTGTGTGGCCACACACAACGAAGAGTCCAACTTGCTCTTTGCACGGTTGATCGAAGAACGCGGCATCGATAAGCAGCATCCGCATGCCTTCTCTTGCCAATTGCTCGGTATGAGTGATCACATTACTTTCAACCTGGCCAATGCCGGATACCGGGTGGGTAAATACATACCCTATGGTCCGGTAAAAGATGTGGTGCCCTACTTGAGCAGAAGAGCCAAGGAAAACACTTCGGTAGGTGGCCAGATGAGCCGGGAACTACAGTTGCTAAAACGTGAAATGCACCGTAGAAACCTGATCTAATTCGGTTTATCCTTACCCATAAAGGTGTAAATCAACACAGGGATGAGTAATAGGTCTGCAATAAGTGCAGACAACAATGTGATACTAATCAACAGTCCTACGTAAAAGGTGGGTGGGTAGCTCGAACTGATGAGTATCATAAAACCGAAAAAGAGAATGATGGTGGTAAGCGTAATTGCTTTACCACTTTCGCGGAAGGTGGTCCGTATGGCATGGACGATCTTTTGTCCCTTATTGAGCTCCAACTTAAACTTACTGAGAAAGTGAATGGTATCATCAACGGCTATGCCAAAGGCAATGGCAAAGATGATGGAGGTAGCAGCATCCAGTTCTATCCCCAAATAACCAATGAGCGCACCACTGACGAGTAGTGGAATGATATTGGGTATCAATGAGATGACCACCATCTTCCAGTTGCGAAACAACAATGCCATCAACAGACTCACAATGAGGAAGGCGAGTCCCAGGCCTGATATCATGCTGTCGCGAACGTAATCGCTGTTTTTGTCAAATAGCAATGCTGTACCTGTGATCTCAAACTGTACCAGGCTTGTGTCAATATTTTGTCCAATCCAGGCAGTAATATCTTTTCGCAAGGCTTTGCTGGAGTCGGACCCGACATCGGTAAACTTCATGGTCAAGCGGCCATATTTACCATCTTCACTTTGCAGCACATTCATAGCAGATGCTGGCGCACGCGCAGCATAGCGCTGCAATCGTGTGAAGGTGGAGGCATCATCAGGTACGGTATAATAGGCCGGGTTGTCACCCTTGCTGGCCTGGTGCAGGGTACGATACACTGTAGCCGGTGAAATAGGGGAGCTCAACGAGGGATACGTCTGCAACTGCTCTTCCAGGGTAGCGGTAGCCAGCAAAACGGCATGGTTATTCATGGTTAAGCTGTCTTGCGGGAGAATGGCAAACTCCATATTCCGAACACCGCCAAAGTCGGTTTCCAGAAACTGAAAATCTGCCCGTACTTTATCGTGGCGGGGAAAGCTGTTGGACAAGTGGGTGTCGGTGGATACTTGTGAAATACCGAGTATACAAATACCGATAAAGACAATGGCCCCGACCCATATGGCACGTTGCTGTCGATAGCTGAACCAGAAGAAACGCTGCATCAAGCTGTCCCAAAAACTTCGTTTGCGCTTGGTGCGAATGATGTTATGCACCTCGAATAACGAGATTAAAGCCGGTGTAAGGGTGATAATGGAACCGTAGGCTATAAATACACCTGCCGCTGCCGTAGCCCCGAAGGTGCGAATGGGCAGAATATTGCTGGTAAGTAGCGAGGCAAAGCCTATGGCAGTAGTAGCAGAGGTGAGAAAAGTAGCCAGTCCTACTTCCCGAATGGTGACCTGTATGGCTCGTTTCCGGCCAATCCCCTTGTTTTGTTCATCAATATATTTGGACATGATATGGATCACATCCGATATGCCGACTATGATCATCAGGATGGGGAATAGGTTACTCATGGGGTCGAGTTCACGGCCGATCAGCGCCAAGAAGCCAATAAACAAACCCATACTTGTCAATACCGACATGAGGGCAATAAAAACGCCCCAGAATTTCTTGAAAAGCAGAATGAGAATGATGAATACAATTGCAGCACTTAGGGCGGTGTAAAAGATGAATTCTTCCTTGGCCTTATCGGCCAGCACCGACTGATAAAAGGATCTTCCTGCGTAACGGACCTGTTTGAATTGACCCTCCTCTACGGCTGTATAAATGCTATCCCGCATAGCGTAGGCATCCTGCAAAGACAAGCGCTTTTCTGTTTTCAGCACAATCGCCACACTCTGCAAGTCGCCAGACAGCAGTCGATCTACTACCCGGGGATCTGAGGCCAGCTTAATAGAGTCTTTGCGCAGTTTTTCTGCATTATGCAAATGAACGGCTGGCAACTCTAGTACAGTGCCGGCAGCTATTATCGGCCGTTTCAGTGTTGTGATGGACTGCGCTTCCAGCACGTAGGGTACACTGCTGTCCAGCCGATGCGTTAGGCGATCAATACGCTGCAGGAAAGTCGTATCAAATACGGAACCAGCCGGGGAAGGTAGGGCGACAATGACAAAATTGTCGTCTGGCTCGAACTGTTGGCGAAAAAAGTTGTAAAAATCGAGTACCTCATCATCTTGCGGAAAAAAGGCTTCAAAGTCGTAGTTGAAACGAAGGAACTGCGCCTGCCAAATCGCAAAGCCCAGTAATACGGCAAAAAGCCCTATGATGCCATAATTCAATACCCTTCCCCGCATGATCGCAAAAGTACCCTTTTTGTGTGCTGATAAGCCAACGCCTTACCCATGCTTTCGTTTTGCACAGGCTGGGATAAATTTTCCTTGCCTTCGTGCCCCCATTGTGTAGCTTTGAATTATGAGCCACCAACACGTTGATCATCAGTACCAGACGCTGCTACGAAAGCTGCTCGAAGAAGGGACATGGAAAGAAGACCGCACCGGTACCGGCACATACAGCTTATTCGGTTATCAGATGCGATTCAATCTGCAGGAGGGGTTTCCCTGCCTGACCACTAAGAAACTGCACCTTCGATCAATCATTCATGAGCTGCTATGGTTTTTGCAAGGCGACACCAATATCAAATACCTGCACGACAACAAGGTCACCATCTGGGATGAATGGGCGGATGAAAAGGGCGATTTGGGGCCGGTATACGGTTACCAGTGGCGCAGTTGGCCCACGCATGACGGTCGAGAAGTCGACCAGATCAGCAAGGTGGTGGACATGATCAAGCGCAATCCCGATAGCCGCAGACTCATTGTCAGTGCCTGGAATGTGGCCCACATCGACCAGATGGCTTTACCACCTTGCCATACGTTATTTCAGTTTTATGTGGCTGACGGTAAGCTATCCTGTCAGCTCTACCAGCGCAGTGCAGACACTTTCCTGGGTGTCCCGTTTAACATCGCCTCATATGCGCTGTTGACCATGATGGTGGCGCAGGTTACGGGGCTGGAATATGGCGATTTTGTACACACCTTTGGGGATGTCCACTTGTACAGCAATCATGTAGAACAGGCCAAAACACAACTTGAACGCGATCCTCGGGCGATGCCTACCATGCGCATCAACCCTGCGGTGAATAACATCTTTGGCTTCCGTTTTGAAGATTTTGAGTTGGTCAACTACGACCCGCATCCACACATCAAAGCTCCAGTAGCGGTATGAGCCATCCCGTTGTTTCCACGATAGTAGCAGCCGGTGAAGATTGGGCCATTGGCAAAGACAATGCGATGCTGTGGCATATGCCCAATGATTTCCGGTACTTCAAGCGGATCACTTTGGGGCATCCGGTTATTATGGGGCGAAAAACCTTGCTGTCCCTCGGTAAACCCTTACGGGAACGGTTGAATATTGTCATTACTCGGCAGCAGGATTTCAGCTACGAAGGGGTAGAGGTTTTCCATGACCTACCCGCAGCGGTGGAGCGTGCTAAGCAGGTGGACGAGGAAGAAATCTTCATTATTGGTGGAGGCGAAATTTACCGGCAAGCAATGCCTCTGGTTGAGCGGGTGTACCTGACAGTAGTCCATGGTACCTTTCCGGAGGCGACTACCCATTTTCCCGCTTTGGCGGATACAGCGTGGCAAGAAATAAGCCGGGAAGAGCATACCAAAGACGAACGGCATGCTTATGATTACACGTTTTTGGTGCTGGAGCGCAAGTGATTAGCCTATTGGCCGGTTCTCCTCGTCTTCATCCATAAAGCTCAGCTTGTAACCGGGTATTTTTGAAGTCTTCCAGCCGGCCTGCATACTCATCAATTGCATGGCCTGCACAGATATCTGGCGGGTGGCTTCAAACGGAGGCGCAATCAAATCAAAGTCCAGTGAATATTGGATGCATGCTTCAACGATAGCGCGGATGTAGATGTCGTTCAATACAAAGTTGTCAAAGTCATTATACAAGAAACCCAGTTGTCGGTGGCCCTCCACAAAGAAGTGGTTCTCCTTGTTGAGAAACACCCGGGCGATCAGGTAGCCCAGGTCGGTAAGCCGATTGAACTTGAAAGAATCTGCCAGAAAATTGTACACCTGAATGCTCCCGCAATAAGCGCGGGTAGGGTCTTCCTTTACATAGGCAGACTGATGGATACTATGCTGTTCGTCAAAGTTGAAGACATTGGAGTGCATGGTGAACAGAATGATGTCACCGGCAATCTTCAAGCGCAATTCATAGGTGCTGGGCTCTTCCAGAGAGATATCCACCTCATGGTCTTTTCCACGTAGCGCTTCTTGCAGGTCATCTACCGTCTGTTGTACCACCTTTTTGCATTGCTGAAACGCCTCCAGCGTGTTGTGGTACACATCCTGCTTGGCAAAGGATTTGGTTTCAATGTCTTGTACAATGCGAGGAATACCTGATTCCATGTTTGGCATAAGCAATTTTTAGTAGGCTTTGGCAAATACCACCCGCTGTGTGGAGGGGGCTCCAGTGAGTACACATTTGCCCTGCTCTTTAGGATTATCTAGCGGAATACAACGAATGGTGGCCTTGGTTAATTCCTTAATGCGTTGCTCCGTTTCGGCTGTTCCATCCCAGTGGGCATAGACAAATCCTCCCTTATCGTTCAGCACCTCTTTAAAGGTTGCAAAGTCGTCTACATAGGTAGTACGTTCTTCGCGAAACTGTAAGGCTTTGTCGTAAATGGATTGCTGAATGGCAGGCAACAGGTTATCGATGTAGTTTACCACCTCATCAATTTGCACCAGTTCTTTCGTCTTGGTGTCTCTTCGAGCTACTTCAATAGTGCCATTTTCCATGTCGCGAGGCCCCATAGCCAATCGGACGGGTATGCCTTGTAGTTCATACTCAGCAAACTTCCAGCCCGGGCGATAGTTGTCCCGGTCGTCAAACTTAAAGCTGATGCCTTTTTCCTTCAGCGCTTGCTGTATTTGTTCCGCTTTTTCCCTGATCGCCTGCAGTTGGTCCGCTCCCTTGTAGATGGGCACCATTACTACTTGTAGTGCAGCCAGGTTAGGGGGTATGATCAACCCATCATCATCGCTGTGTGCCATTACGAGCGCACCCATCAGTCGCGTAGATACACCCCAGGAAGTAGCCCAGGCGTATTCTTCCTTGCCCTCCTGATTGAGAAACTTCACATCGAAGGCTTTGGCGAAGTTTTGACCAAGAAAATGAGATGTCCCCATTTGAAGGGCTTTTCCATCTTGCATCAATCCTTCGGTAGTATAAGTGTCTACCGCACCGGCAAATCGTTCAGATTCAGTTTTTACCCCTTTCAGCACCGGAATGGCCATCTGGTTTTCCATGAAATCTGCGTATAAGTCATGGATGAGATGGGTTTCTTCTTCTGCTTCTTGGCGGGTAGCGTGAGCGGTGTGGCCTTCTTGCCAAAAGAATTCGGCCGTTCGTAAGAACAAACGTGTACGCATCTCCCACCGGACCACATTCGCCCACTGATTGATCAGAATCGGCAGATCACGATAGCTCTGTATCCATTTTTTATACGTATCCCAAATGATGGTTTCCGAAGTGGGCCGTACAATCAGCTCTTCCTCAAGTCGGGCCTCCGGATCGACCACAATACCTTTACCTTCCGGGTCGTTTTTTAGCCGGTAGTGGGTTACCACAGCACATTCCTTGGCAAAGCCTTCTACGTGCTGGGCCTCACGGCTGAGATAGCTTTTGGGAATGAAGAGCGGAAATGCAGCATTCTGGTGTCCAGTTTCTTTAAATCGGTTGTCCAGATATTGCTTCATGTTCTCCCAAATGGCAAAACCATAAGGTTTGATGACCATGGAGCCGCGCACCGCAGAATAGTCGGCCAGCCCGGCTTTCAGCACCAAATCATTGTACCACTGCGCGTAATCTTCACTTCTACTGGTGATTGCCTTGCCCATATGTTAAAGTTGGAATGATGTTTGTGATTATTGACGTTGAAGAAACAAAAGAATGCGGCAACACATTACTTTAGTGGGATAAGCCCGCAAAATAACTAAAAAAGAGCCTCATTATGAAAGCCCTGTATCTCTTACTCGCACTGACCGGACTGACAGCTTTGTCGTCCTGCTCATCGTCCAGGTACTACAGCACGGTACCTAGTGACGACATTTATTACACACCTTCTTCTACCGTTGCGGAAGACAGCCGATTCTATGAGAATGAATTGGCTAATCGCCCGGCTCGGGGAACGGATGACTTCAATCCGATGACCAATCGGTACGAAAATGATCCACAGACCGAGACGTATGTAGACGAGAATGGAGATACCTATGTCACCAACAATTACAATGGTGACAATTACGTATTTGAGGATGACAATTACGACTATCACTATGCCAGTCGTATTCGCAGATTTCATCGTCCTTTTGTAGGCTTCAGCTACTGGAGTGGCTGCTACATTGATGCCTTCTGGTACAATCCTATGCTGATGGGCACCAACATTTATGTAGGCTGGGGTCGCCCCTGGTGGTCTCGCCCACTGTATCGTCCTTGGGGTTGGAATACCTGGGGCTGGAATTCATTTGGCTGGAACTCTTGGGGTTGGAACCGTTGGGGCTGGAATCAACCTATGTGGGGCGGCAACTTCATGTATCAGCCTTGGGGCTGGAACAACTGGGCTATGGGTGGCTCACCCTGGGGTTGGAACCGTTGGGGCATGAACTCCTGGGGCTGGAATAATGCTTACTGGAATGGCTTTGCCAATGGCTACGCTGCCGGTAACTGGAATAGTGGATTTGCCGGTGGAGGAAACGACTTCTACAATCCGGGTAACTTTTACTATGGTGCCAGAAATACCACAGCCTCCAATGCTAATCTGGGCAGCAGCCGCAGCAATGCCGTACAATATGGAAAAGGTAACAATGGTGAGTTGGGTAACACCAATTCTGTGAGAGGCAACGCCAACGCCAATGCGCCCGCCAATAGAAATGGTGGTGATGTGTCTAATCAGTCGATCAGCAATAACAACAACCGATCTGCCGGTAACACGATCAATGGACAGGGACAAAGCATAGACCAAAATGCTGGCCGCGCCACAACCAGTGAAGCCCGCAATATGGGTAACACCAACCGAACTATCGGTAACCAAGGCAATGCCAGCCTGAATGAGGGGCGTAATAGCGGACGCTCCGTAGTCAACGCTGGTGGTGCAGATGCCCCTCGCAGCCTGGATAATGGAGTTGTTCGGTCACAGCCTCGTTCAACGGGCACCAGTAGCCTGAGTAGTCA
>CAJXXO010000041.1 GCA_913062655.1 uncultured Bacteroidota bacterium
ATATTCGTGTAACTCAACCCCACATTGGTTGAGGCTTCAACTGATGCCCCGAATGCACTTAAAGAGCCGGACTCCAGAAAAACACCAGAATCCCAGTTGCCATCGCCTGCATCTCCAATCATGAGCCGTAGTGTGTAGGTTTCGCATTTTACAACAGGGATGACGGCTGTAAATACACGCGTAAAACCGTCATACTCAATACTTCCTGCTCCAATAGTATGGTTAGCATTATAATACTGCGAGTAGGCCAAAGATTGACAGTTGGCAGCATTGCCGTTTGCTCCTGGTACACCGGGATTTACTGTATTGATGGCTACGGGTAGTGTTGTTCCAGGTATTTGGGCTACATTAAAATCATTGTAAGTACCACCGGCTGGGTTCGTGCCAGAGACAAAAAAACCGAATACATCATTGAAGTTAGCACAGACATATTCCGGGTACTCATCAGAAGCGAAAACATAACGGAAGACCATGGTGTCCGAAAAGGGGGTTACATCGAAGCGTAATTCGCATCTGTCTTGTGTGGCCTGACCGGCTAGTGCATCTAGCAGCGGGTCGCCCGGCTGGTTATTGTCCCATGAAATACCGGCACTTGAGTTTGGCCCTTCAGCATCATTCGCACGACCTGTTGTCAATACAATGCCTGAGTCTATACCAATATTGGCATTCGTACCATCGAAAAAACCTTGCGCACTCGGATCGGAAAACAACTGCGCATTAGCTATAACAACACCACTTCCCACCAACTCTTCTGCCAAAGCAGTAGCATTATTGCTGGGAGTGACGGTGAGCTGTGCATTTACCGTTATGGAAATACTTAAAGCTATGCCCAGGAGTATGGTTTGCAAGCCTTTCATAATGCCTTTTTACCAAGGACGGTATAAATTCTAAAGTTTGTCAAAAAAGATAAGAAAATTAATGACCCTAATCAATGTGGCCAGGTTTCCGGACTTTTTCTCCAATTGTTTAATAAGGTTACGTCTTTGGTTTTGATATAGTTGGCTTGTATAGCTTGCTCCACTAAATGGGAGTAATCTGATAGCGTGTAATATACGCATTCCGCCTCGGCAAAGTTATCTATGGCCTGTTGAAATCCGTAACTGAAGATAGCCATGAGTCCTTCTACTTGCAGGTCAGCCTCCCGCAGGGCTTGTACAGCAGACAAACTGCTTTTTCCTGAAGAAATGAGGTCTTCCACTACCACTACCCGCTGTCCGGCATGGTATTCGCCCTCTATGCGGTTTTGCAGTCCGTGCCCTTTACTGCTGTTTCGTACATAAATAAACGGCAAGGAAAGGGCGTGCGCCACCAGTACGCCATGGGGAATACCGGCAGTAGCTACACCCGCTATGGCTTCAATGCTATCAAAGCGATCCTCAATGATATCGCAAAAGCGCTCACAAATTTTGTAGCGTATGGCGGGGTAGGATAAAGTCTTTCTGTTATCACAATAAATAGGAGACTGCCAACCAGAGGCCCATGTAAAGGGTTTATGGGGTTGTAACTTTACTGCTTCTATTTCCAGTAACTTTGCCGCCACGCGTTTGGCGACTTCTTCATTAAAAACCATACTTCAAATGTATCGAATCTACTGTAATGCAGTAGCGCTCCAGCTTCTCGAAAAGTCCACATGGGAAAAATGGGCCGCTGAATACCCGAATCACGATGCCCAGCAGGAAATCTTCTGGGAAGAGGGGATGGAGTGGTTTCCGCTATTTGAGCAATGGTTTGCCGCTACTTCTCCACAAAATGTGCTGGTTATCTTTCCGGATGGTATCGATTTTCTGGAAGAATTTATGCGCAATTGTATGGTCATCCGGGCTGCTGGAGGGGTTGTACGCAATGAAAAGGAGGAACTACTGCTTATCTTTCGTAAGCAACATTGGGACTTGCCCAAAGGCATTATAGAAAAAGGAGAAAATCCTTTATCCGCAGCTACAAGAGAGGTAGAAGAAGAAACTGCCCTGCAAGGACTGACCATCACCGAAGCGATCATGCTTTACGATAATGCACAGCCTTGTACCTACCACTTGTATCCCTTGGAGGAAGAGTGGGTGCTAAAACCGACTTACTGGTTTGCCATGCAAGTGAGGGGTGCACAAGAGCCCTCACCGCAAACACAAGAGGAGATCGAAAAGGCGACCTGGGTGCCGCAAGATAAGGTAGACGGACACTTGTCTCAAGCCTATCCCAACATTGTTGACGTGGTGCAAACAGCCTTGTCTTAACTCGCCAGGTAGTCGTGTATCTTCTTGGACAGCTTACCCGGCAAAAAGGCAGACGCATCGCCTCCGTGCTGTAATATCTCACGTACGATCGTGCTGCTGATGTGCGAATGCTCGGGCTCAGCTACCCAGAATAAAGTATCCAGTGAATCATTCAGTTGGCGATTGAGCTGTGCGATCGTCTGTTCAAAGTCGAAGTCTCTGGTGTTGCGCAAGCCACGGATAATGTGCCGGACATTCTTGCTTTTGCAAAAATTAGCCGTTAACCCTTCAAAGTGTGTAACCGTAACTTTTTCTTCAAAGTGAAATACTTCTTCAATCCACTCTACACGCTTTTCCAGCGGAAATAAAGATTGCTTCTGGCTGTTTACGCCAATGGCTATGATGATTTCATCAAAGAGGGGTAGGGCCCGGTTAACAATATCCACATGGCCAAGGGTGAGGGGATCAAATGAACCGGGGAAAAGCGCTTTGCGTATCATGATGTCGTTTCTTCTTCGGGTTCCATGAATATAGAAAAATGCGTGGTACCATAGGTGCGCATCATATGCAGCTTGGGGTGATCTTCAAAATTGTATTGCGGATTGTGCTCCAATATGAACCAGCCACCGGGAAGCAACAATTCATGCTCGAAAAGTAAGTTGGGTATTTCGCCCAGGTTGGGCAGCGGATAGGGTGGACCGGCAAAAATAATATCGTATTTGTGGGGTGTAGCCGCCATAAAGGCAAATACATCCATTTGTATGGCCTGAATGGGCAGGTCAAGTTGTTCGGCCGTCTGCTCGATGAATTGGATGTTGGGGCCATGCAACTCCACCAAGGTAATATCAGGACAACCACGTGAACCCATTTCAAAGCTGATACTGCCGGTACCGCCAAATAGGTCGAGGTATTTCACCTGCTCAAAGTTCCATACGTTGTGTAGAATATTGAAGAGCCCTTCCTTGGCAAAATCAGTAGTTGGACGAGCCGGGTTTTTGCGTGGGGGATGGAATTTTCTGCCTTTGTGTATGCCGCTAATGATTCTCATGCCAGCAAAGCTAGCAGGTCGAGATAAAAGTGGGCGGGTAAATGGCCGGCAAAATCGCCAATAATCCATTGCTTGGGCCAGGTAGCAAAGCGTATGTCCCGCACATAGCGGTAGAGCAGGGGATACAATTGCCCATCGCGTGTAATTTCTCCGCTAAGTACTATCGGGTCCTCTTCCGGATCGTAGCCTAATTGCTCATAAGCCAGCAAGCAGTAATAGAGGAAATCATCTTGCGACTGATAGCTGAAGGTGTTGGCCAACTGGATGGTATTGTGGTCCAGCGCTACAATAGCCAGTCGAGTGGCGTGCACATGCACATGTATCTGTTTCCCTTCATGCAAGGGCCGTTGTTGCTTCAGGTAGGGCAGTAGGCTGGAAAAAGGATGTGAGAGCTGACCCACATCGAATGATTGGGCCACCCATTCCTGGAGGCCTTTTTCTGCATGGAAGGCTACCTCAAAGCCGGCCGGAGTGGCAGAGCGAGCCCACTCGTTAGGTTGCCCATGCATCAAAGCGCCAACTTCTTCCAGGGATACCTGGTGAAACGATTCGGGCACCAAGGTAAAGGGGGCATCCCATGAGGCTACCTGCACCGAACGGAAAGGCCAACGCAACCAGTCAACCTCACGGTATAATTGCTCCAAATGTTGGCGATGGAGTTGGGTGACCTTCGTGTCTTGTAAGGCATATTTATGAAGGCCTACCAGTCGTTGTTCATCCGCAATGGCTGCAAATACCTGTGGCCCGGTTAGGATGAGTCCTACCTGGCAAGAGGGGGCATGTACCCGCTCGAAGGCCGCATCTTGTGCCGCCACCGGTGTCTGAAAAATGGTGATAAGTCAGAAAGATTTATGGCCAACCGACCGAGTTACTCTTCGTCATCGTCAAACTCGATGATATCGGTAGTAGCCTCTGTCAGTGAACCCAATTTGATACCATCGTCAGGATCATAATAGCGGGCGTCATCGGTTTTCAGTATCGACCGGTTGTAGGCGATAACTTCGAATACCGGCACTTTTACGCGACCCAGTCCTACTACTAATACATCCGATCTCATTTCAAAGGTGTCGCCTCCAGCGTAGGGAATGTAGCGGAGCGAGTCTACTGACATTTTCAGGTCTATTGTTTGCAACACTGGTATGAAGGCGGTGTCTTCTACTTTATAGGTCGTTATAGACTCTCCCGCACCACTTTCTTTCAGTTGCTGGTTGTACTGGGTTACCGCCCTTGAGATCCTACGAAGCGCCTCATCTTTAGGTAAGGTAGGGTCTATTTCGAAAAACTCAATCGCTTCTGTTACCCCTAAAATTTTGACCGTATCTCCTTCTTCACCGTACGAACGCACTTGCATTATGCTGTCGTTCTTCAGCACCATAGCCAGTGAGTCGAAACTACCGGTAAACTGCCCTGTCGCATCCTTATAGGCGGTTTGGGCCTTAACAATTTCGTCCATCTGTGATTTAACAGCCTTGTATTTTTTCTCCTTTGACTGCTCAAAGAAATAAGGCGAAAACAGCTCGTCTGCCAGGATATAGACCAACCCTATGATCGCCAGAGTCAATACGATGTTGATGATGAGCTTACCGATGTTCATAGTTCTAGCTAGCGTTTTGTAAACACGCACAATTATACCCAATTTTTTCGGATTGAAACCCCCGCCCCGATCACAAATTTGTGAGGATGACATATGAACATTTGGTTAAGCGCTACCTTTGCGGCATGTGGTCAACCAGCAATCCGAATTACCGGGAATTGATAGCAGAGAAGCTAGCCAAAAACCATTTCTCCCATGCCCTGGGCTTTGAAATGACCAGTGTGTCGCCCGGCAGAACCGAGGGGCGTATCGCATTAGCCCAGCAACACCAGCAACAGAATGGATTCGTGCATGGGGGCGTGGTACTTACCTTATGCGATATAGTAGCCGGCTTTGCCGCTTTTACGTTGGTGGACCCTACTGAGCATGTGGTAACCGCTGAAATAAAGGTGTCTTGTCTGCGACCGGGTGTAGGCGAATCGTTGCGTGCAGTAGGGTACGTTATCAAACCGGGGAAGCACATCCACTTCTGCGAAAGTGAAATCTATGCCCTGCATCAAGGCGAAGAAAAGCTGATTGCCAAGAGCAGCAGCAGCATGGCGGTAGTACGACAAAAAGGTTATGCGGCTTCCTCTAAAAATGCTTAGGGTCGGCCATGATTTCACTGTATATTCGCTACTACCATTGTTAAAAGGGGGATACCAATGAGCCTGAAGTCAATCAACCCTGCAACAGGACAAGTACTAACCACCGTTCGGGAGGAGAGTAGTAAAACGGTACAGGAAAAAATAGAAAAGGCGCAGGAAGCCTTTCAGGAGTGGAAGAAAAAGGCCATTCCGGTACGTGCCAAGCACCTTCGCGCAGCGGCTGACCTGCTTAGGGAGCGAAAACAGCAATATGCACGCCTGATCACGGAGGAAATGGGCAAGCCCATAGCACAAAGTCATGCAGAAATCGAAAAGTGCGCCTGGGTCTGTGACTATTATGCGGAACATGCAAAGATGATCCTCAAAGATGAGGTGATCAAAACAGAGGCCCCGAATAGTTATGTGAGTTTTGAACCATTGGGGGTAGTATTGGCTGTTATGCCCTGGAATTTTCCCTTCTGGCAGGTGTTTCGTTTTGCAGCTCCGGCTCTCGTTGCCGGTAATGTAGGTCTATTGAAACACGCCTCTAATGTGCCACAGTGTGCACAGGCCATTGAGGAAGTATGGCGCGATGCAGCCTTGCCGCCTCACGCTTTTCAAGCCTTATTTGTCTCCTCCGGCAAGGTGAAGCGTATCATTGAGCACCCTCATATAGTGGCGGTAACACTTACCGGTAGTGAATACGCAGGCAGCAAAGTAGCCGAGGTGGCCGGTCGTAATATCAAGAAAACGGTGCTGGAGCTGGGCGGAAGCGATCCCTTCATTGTATTGAAAGAAGCCAACCTCAAAGAGGCGGCTAAGGTGGCAGTACAGTCGAGAATGATCAACAATGGTCAGAGTTGTATCGCGGCCAAACGCATCATTGTAGAGGAGAGCATTGCCAAAAGTTTTCTCGCCTTGCTTGAAAAAGAAATCAAAGCACTGAAAGTGGGCGATCCACAACAGCAAGACACACAGATTGGGCCGCTGGCCAGAGAGGAATTTATAAAGGACCTGAATGATCTGGTGCGGGGGTCTGTGAAAAAGGGTGCCAAGGTGATATTGGGCTCCGAACCCAGCAAGCGAAAGGGCTATTTTTATAAACCTTCGCTAATATCGGGGGTGAAACCGGGTATGCCCTTGTTTGATAAGGAAAGCTTTGGGCCGGTTTTGCCAGTTATCCTCGCCAAGGATGAGGAAGAGGCTATTTCGCTCGCCAATCAATCCGACTATGGGCTGGGTGGAGCTATCTGGACAGAAAACAAAGAGCTGGCACAACGGTTGGTTAAACAGCTTCAGGTTGGTAGTGTGGCCGTAAACGGTATGGTAGCCAGTGATCCCCGCATACCTTTCGGTGGCATAAAGCGGAGTGGATACGGCCGGGAGTTGAGTCATTTTGGCGTAAAGGAATTCGTAAACATAAAATCCGTAGTTTTCCATAATTAATGGACAATATTGGTGAAATAGCATACCTCATTATTGTGGCCTTGATCTTCCTGGCACAGACCCTATTTGGCAAAAAGAAGAAACCGAGCCAAAAGGGTGGAAGGGAGCGCAAAAGTGAACCGGCCAAAGATCCTATGGAGGAGATTTTTGGGGATTTCTTCGGGCGTGAAGAGGCGGAAAAACCGCAACCGGATTATGGTGAGCGAGCCGAAGAGAACGAGCCTTTTATCAATGAGCCCTATCATGAGGATGGTAGGGTAATCTCAACAGAACGGGAAGTAGCCAACAATCCTTACCAAGAGTACAACCAACGGAAAGAAAAGAATAAGCGCAGCGATAAGGGCCTCGAATTCAACTCCCCTCACTTACAAGTCGAACAGTTGGATGATGACGAAGAAGGCCACGCTATTGACCTTCGGGAAGCGGTTATCCACCAAATCATTTTAGAGCGTAAGTTCAAGATCTGATTCACTCCTTCAGCAGCAGTTGTGCCGTGTTGCGCATCCTTTCTTCCAATATCACTTGACCACTCTGTTTCATCTGGTGCAAAAGGTCCTCGTTGTAATATCGCAATGTGATCATTTTCAATGGAAAATCGTGTCTTACTTCAAACTTTGCATCAAGACCCTCCAGCAATCGATTTAGCTTCCGTTCATCGCGGTCAAAAGATATCCGCAAGCTGATTGCTGAATTTTGTACCAGGTTCATTTTCACTTTCGACCGGGCAAACTGATCATAGATGTAACTCAGGTGATCTTCGGCAATAAAGGAATAATCGAGCGTGGACAATTGCAGTAACACCTGATTGGGCTTTACCACAATCATGGGTGGAATGAAGGAAAACTCCGACTGGTCTTTAATGATGGTGCCTTCACCCTTCGGCTCAATAAAAGACTTCACGTAGAGCGGAATCTTCTTTTTCTGCAGCGGTTGTATCGTCTTCGGGTGGATGACCTTGGCCCCGAAATAGGTCATTTCAATAGCATCCTTATAAGACAGGTAGTCAATTTTGGTTACCGATTCGAAGTAGCGGGGATCGGCATTCAATACGCCCGGTACGTCTTTCCAAATCATAACCGCCTCTGCAGGCAGGCAATAGGCCAATATGGATGCTGTGTAGTCAGACCCTTCTCGACCGAGTGTGGTGGTCAACCCATTACCTGTACCCCCTAGAAACCCCTGTGTGATTACATGCTGTTGATTGAGATGGGGAAGCAGTTGCTCCTGTACCGCTGCTGTGGTCAACTGCCAATCTACCCGGCCATCGCGAAAGTTGTCATCGGTACGAATAATAGGCCGAATGTCCATCCACTGATTGGTGACGCCATGTTGATTAAGGTACAGGCTGACCAACTTTGTACTGAGCAATTCACCCAGGCTCACCACCTGATCATAGAGCTGGTCATAGGGCAGTGCATCAGCCTGCTTTAGGTATGGTTCAACACTTTCGATAAGGGCTGGCAACTGCTCAGCGTAGGCATCACCCACCTTATCGCCAAGTCCCTTGGCTAGTTGCAAGTGTTGATTGAGGATCTCTTGTAGTTGCTGAAATGCCCCCTGTTTGTCCCTGGTAGCCGTATCTACTACCTGCTCGAGGGCATTGGTGGTTTTGCCACTGGCAGAAATAACAATCACCAAGTCCTCCGAAAAGGACTCGATGATGTCTTTTATGTTATGTATGGCCTCCGCATGCTTGATGGAGGCCCCACCAAACTTGAATACTTTCATTGTCGGGCATTAAGCCGACAAATTTACACTACTACATGGAGAAACCAACCGCTAAACCCGCGCGCAAGAAGAAGCGGGAGTCGTATTGCATGGTTTCATTGCTGGATTGCAGGGTGATGGTAAAGTCGAGGGGTATGCGCTTAAATAAGTACTCCTGCACACCTAAACCAAAATTGTAAGAAAATTGACTTTCAAAGTCCATTCCGGTACCCACCTGGATGTAACCGTGCTCCATCGGTGCAACCGGGTACAAGCGGTGGTTAACCTCTACTGCCTGGTGGGGTTTGATATTGGCATAGGCCACATTTGTCTCTAATTCGTAGCCATCGTGGCTGAGCAAACTGATGCTGATTGAGTAGCGGTCGCCAATACGTTGCTCCAAGGTGAAAGCCTTGGCATTAAAGCCTTGGGAAGCGATAGGCGACCACTTTAGGGCCGTGGTTGGTGAGTCATAAAATGGACCGGAGCCGAAGAAGGTCCGCTTACATTCTACTTGGGCACGTGCGCCAACAGCGAGTAGCAGCACGGTGGTCAAAATCATTAGCTTTTTCATAGTGGTGGTTGTTTATCGGTTACAAACATACCACCGTGTAGCAATGACATCTGAGCTAATAGGCGGGTGTAAGATTTTTAACGATGAATGACCGTTTTGGGGCCGCTGAATGGCATCAGCGTTTTAGGAAATACTTGCAATCCACCCATGTGGTGTCCTTGTGTATAGGAAACTGCTCATAAAATGCAATCGCAGGTGTGTTCCAGTCTAGCACTTGCCACTTGGCAAAACTACAGCCTCTTTCTGTAGCTATACCAATCGCCTTTTCGAAAAGCTGACGACCTATTCCTTTTCTTCGATGAGTGGAGGTGACCATGAAATCTTCGATGTAAAGAAAAGGCCCTTTCCAGGTAGAATAACCCTCATAGAATAGCAGCATGCCTACCACTTCGTTGTCAACTTCTGCTACTATCGCCTCAAATTGCTGTGCTATAAAATGTGCTTTCAGTTGATCCACCGTTACCACATGCTCTTCCGGTGCTTTTTCATAAATGGCCAACTCATGGATCAGGGTATGCATAGCGGTCATATCTTCCAATGTCGCCCAACGGATACTACTCATCATTATCAGGTTGTAGTTTTGGAAATGCCAAGCCAATACCGAGGTGAATGCGCAAAAACAAAGGTGAATCGTAATTCTCGGTAGCGTTTCGTGTCTGCATAGCTATGCCCAGGTCAATGGGCAGCCGGCCCCAAGGCAGGCCTTGCCAGCCCAATATGGCGCCTACAGCACCAGTACCCTCTGAGGTGATGTTGAATAGTGGACCCATGTAAATGGGTTGAAACACCTGAATCGGGTAAAAGCGTGGCTGCAATTCCAACCGCCAATGAGCGGGGATGGCAATATCACCCACTTCATCTGGAATTTGTTCGCTCATATACCGTACGGAGGCGAGCAAGGAGAAGTGGGGTAATCCCAACCCTGTTTCATATTGCACGACTGCTCCGGCTGGCCGACCTTCGTAAATAGTGGGGGCTACTTTGATCAGGTGTTGTTCACCCAGCCGGTAGGGCCATTGATCGGGAGAAGTGTCAGATGTGTCGGATTGTGCAACAGACAGGTGAGCCCAACCGCATAGCCATCCGATACAAAGGAGCAGGGTTTTCGGCATAGCCAGTATTTGTGGATGTAAAGTACGGTAAAACCTAGGAATTGACCGATATTTGCAGACAGGTACCATTGTAGAACCCCTTAAGGACTGACATGAATAATGTTACGGTGCTGGATGAGTTTATCATCAAGCGACAAAGTGAGTTTCCTTTTGCTTCTGGTGATTTATCAAAACTACTCCGCGATATCTCCCTGGCGGCTAAGATCATCCACCGTGAGGTAAATAAGGCCGGGCTGGTAGATATTCTTGGCGTTACAGACAACACCAACGTACATGGTGAAACAGTGAAGAAGCTGGATGAATTTGCCAATACCCAACTGCTGAATGCTTTGCAGGTAAGCGGCAAGTGTTGTGGCATCGCGTCAGAAGAGGAAGAAGACTTTGTGGTGGTAGACAATGAAGTATCCAAGGAAGCCAAATACGTTGTGCTTTTTGACCCTTTGGATGGCTCATCCAATATCGATGTGAATGTGAGTATTGGTACCATCTTCAGCATTTACCGGAGGGTAAGCGAAAGTGGGCCCTGCCGATTAAGCGATCTGCTGCAAAAAGGCGCCAAACAGGTGGCAGCCGGTTATATCATTTATGGTTCTTCCACCATGATGGTCTATTCCACCGGTCACGGGGTGAATGGCTTTACACTTGATCCTTCCATTGGTGAGTTTTGCTTGTCGCACCCCAACATCCGGATTCCCGAATTTGCCAAAACCTACAGCATCAATCAGGGTCAGTTCTTACTGTTAGCAGATGGGCTGAAGCAATACATCAATTATTGCCAAGAGACGGATGCAGCAACCGGTCGGCCGTATTCTATGCGATACATTGGCAGCTTTGTGGCTGATTTTCATCGCAACCTGATCAATGGGGGCATTTTTATCTACCCCGCTTCTACAAAAAATCCGGAAGGAAAGCTGCGTCTTTTATATGAGTGCAACCCATTGGCCTACATTGCAGAGCAAGCAGGCGGAAAAGCCACCACCGGTCAGGAAAGAATATTGGACATCGAGCCGCTGACGTTGCACCAACGTACGCCTATTTACATTGGCTCGGCCGGTATGGTACAACAAGCGGAGGCATTCCTGAACCCAACCGCTGAATAACTGTTTCGCGCTCATGACTACTTACGAACCGCGCTCCTTGCAAATTGGTAAGATCCTCAATATTGGCCTTTTTCTTACCATGGGCGCCATCCTTGCTTTTGCAGTACGCTATATCTGGTCGCTCGCGGTAGGCGGAGAGGAAGCGATTTTGCAATATTTGATGCTGAAGAGTTTTGCGGTTACGCTCATTCCATTTGTGATTGTTGTGTTGCTGTTTCTCGCTGCCCTTTGGGCCTATTCCTATTATGTAGACCTGAATAATCTTTTTGACCGCTTCGAAAAGCATCCCAATGAGGCGATGTTCAGTGTATTAATACCCGTGTTTAATATCTACGGTATTGGGCGCACCTTTTCGCGCGTTATCAATTTTCTGGACCGCTATGATGACGATGACGATGTGTATGCGTTGGGCATGCAGATGAAAATAGCCCTGGCTACTTTTTATGCCGGATTTGGTGGGGCGCTGATCTCTATTCTCTTCGGCATTACCATTCCCAGCGGTCCTGATATGGTTTGGAAAGCGACCGTTATTGTTTTCAATTTTGCCGAAATGGCGGTACTGCTCTTTACGCTCTTTGGGTTTTTCCTCATTGTGCGTGCCAATAGTCGATTGATTCGCTACCGGAATTCCTCCTAATTTAGCTGTATGTCAAATCGTCCTACGGTATTAGAGTGGTTGCTGGTAGGTATTCAGTTGGCCCTGTTTGTCTTCTACTTCGTTTCCCTAACGGCAGTCGATGCTTTTTTTAGCGATGTATTACAGATCATAGGGGGTGTTCCTATGGCAGTGGGGGCGGTTTTTGTCATTTGGGCACTCTTACAGCAGCGCCTGAACCTGTCTATTTTTCCCAGTCCAAAGGAAGATGGCCATTTGATCACCACAGGCGTATACAAGTGGGTCCGCCATCCGATTTATGCCGGTATTTTGTTTGTGGCCTTTGGGTATGCCATTTATGTGCAGTCTTTCTACAAGATCATCATTGCCCTTTTGCTGCTGATTTTATTCGAGTTGAAATCTACCTACGAAGAGCGGCTGCTGGAAGCCAAGTTTCCGGCTTATGGGCAGTATAAATTGAACACCGGTAAGTTTTTCCCGTTGCAGATTCGGTGGCGGAAGGAAGAAGTGGCGTTTGACATTGAAACAACGAAAGACGAAAACGAAGCCTGATTGTGTTAGCCGTCATTCACAGAAAGAGTAATCTCCTGTTCATCATACTGGCGGGCTTTTTCGTCACCAATGCACTGATCGCTGAGTTCATCGGTATAAAGATCTTTTCCCTGGAAGGAACGCTGGGTTTTGGTCCGGTCTCCCTCTCCCTGTTTGGCTACTCACTATCGTTTAACCTCACTGCAGGGGTGCTGCTGTGGCCGGTGGTGTTTGTCATGACGGACATTATCAATGAATACTACGGTCGAAAAGGGGTGCGCATTCTCAGCTACCTGACCGTGGGATTGATTGCCTATGCTTACGTTATGATATATCTGGCGATCGGATTGGTGCCAGCCGATTTTTGGCCGGGCAGTTATGCCGCGCGAGGACTGGATGATGCGCAATTGGCCTACCGGTTGATCTTTGGGCAGGGATTGGGGATCATCATTGGCTCATTGATCGCTTTCCTGATCGGGCAGTTTGTAGATGTGATGGTGTTTCACCGGATCAAACGCTGGACAGGGGAGAAGGGCGTGTGGGCACGGGCAACAGGCTCTACCTTGGTGTCACAATTCATTGACAGCTTTGTAGTATTGGCGGTAGCCTTCTATTTTGTTCCTATGTTTTCGCCCAACAGTGGGCAGCAGTGGCCCTATCAGCAAGTGCT
>CAJXXO010000042.1 GCA_913062655.1 uncultured Bacteroidota bacterium
TACAGATCAGAGATGTTGATGAAGAGCTGGCTGACGAGGTAGACCTCAACCGCTACCAGGGCGCTTATATTGTAGCCGTAAATGAAAACAGTGGCGCAGAAGAAGCCGGACTGCAAGAGGGTGACTTAATTACAGCGGTAGACAAGACTGCGGTTAACTCCGTGGCTGAGCTACAGGAGCAGATATCAAGATATCGCCCGGGCGACAAGGTAGCCATCAACTTTGTACGCAATGGCAAGGAATTTCTCGAGGAGGTGGTATTGAAAAACCAGATGAACAGTACGGAACTGATCGAGAAAGAGACCACTGAAGTGATGGTTAAGCTGGGAGCCAGCTTCGAAAATCTTTCAGAAGAAGAGAGAGAAGAGTATGGCGTTGATGGCGGTGTACGTGTGTCTGACATCCGCAGTGGCCGATTGTCGCGTTCCAGCAACATTCGGGAAGGCTTTGTCATTACCAAGATTGATCGACAGCGGGTAGACAACGCGGATGAATTGATCGATATCCTGGAAGATAAAGAAGAAGGAGATGGCGTAATGATCGAAGGCTTCTATCCGCAAAATCCAGCGAAGACCTACTATTACGCATTTGGTATGTAAACGATCTCAATAGACATAAAAAAGCCGTGGCAAACTCTCGCCACGGCTTTTTTTTTGCGTTGGTTGCTTATTAAGCTACGTACATCACGCTCTTAGCTGCATCGATCACCTGCTTCACACTCGGCAAAAAGGCTTCTACCAAGTTGGGTGCATAGTGCATAGAAGTATCGGCAGTGTTGACACGTACGATAGGTGCATCCAGGTAATCAAAAGCATTGCGCTGCAGTCGATAGGCCAGTTCAGAAGAAATACCGGCCAATGGCCACGCTTCCTCCAGAATGACCATTCGGTTGGTCTTCTTGATGGACTGTATAAGGGTTTCGATATCGTACGGACGAATGGTGCGCAGGTCAATCACCTCTGCCTTGATACCATCTTTGGCCAATTCATCAGCCGCTTCGTGGGCGGTTTTCATCATCTTGTTCCAGCTCACAATGGTCACGTCCTCTCCCTCGCGGGTTATCTTGGCCTTACCGATGGGTATGAGGTATTCCTCCTCCGGCACTTCACCGGTGTCACCGTACATTACTTCACTTTCCAGGAATACCACCGGATCATCGTCACGAATAGCCGACTTCAATAAGCCCTTGGCATCGTAAGGGTTGGAAATACTGATCACTTTCAATCCGGGTACACTGGCATAGAATGGCTCGAAAGCCTGGCTGTGGGTAGCCCCCAACTGACCGGCAGATCCATTGGGCCCGCGAAACACGATCGGGCTGCCTACCTGGCCGCCACTCATGGCCAACATCTTGGCTGCGTGATTAATGATCTGGTCCATCGCCAATATGGCAAAGTTCCAGGTCATGAACTCTACGATGGGCCGCAGGCCATTCATGGCGGCCCCTACACCGATGCCGGCAAAACCCAGCTCCGCAATTGGCGTATCAATAACGCGCTTGGGACCAAACTCGTCCAGCATGCCTTGCGTCACTTTATACGCTCCGTTATATTCTGCGACCTCCTCTCCCATCAGAAAGACATGCTCATCTCTCCGCATCTCTTCACTCATCGCCTCACGGATCGCTTCTCTTAGTTGGATTTCTCGCATTATCGATAAATTTTGCGCAAATATAAGGGATAGAACCGAGTGAAACCGGTCTTAAGGGGCCTTGTATTTCACCCGCATAGGCCGAATCTCCACTTCACTGGTATTAAAGTTGTCCGGCATCTCCAATTGATGTACGATCAATTGGGCGACATCGTCAGCATGGAGCATGGTAGGATTGGCCTCTGTGCCCTTGACCTCATCAAAAAAGTGGGTATCCACAGATCCGGGAAATAGACAGGTTACCTTGATATTGTGGTCTTTCACTTCGCGGTACAGCGATTCCGACAGCCCTCGAACTGCGTGTTTGGTACCACAGTAAGCGGTGCCTTGCGGGATGCCGTTCTTACCCGCAATAGAGGAAAGATTAACGATGTGGCCGTATTCGCGCTGCTTCATATTGGGCAACACTCGCTTGGTGACATAGTAGATACCATGCACATTTACGGCAAACATTTTTTCCCAGGCAGCACTATCAAACTGCTCCAGGTAGTTAAATGCACCATAGCCGGCATTATTCACCAGCACATCAATGTCAGCGCCAAAATGTGCCACTGTAGCCTGATAAGCTTTTTCCACCTCCTCTTCTACGCCCATGTCGACCGGGGTAAAAAAGAAATTATCATGTGTCAACTCCGGGGCGGTTCTGCTCCAGCCGGCCACTTGCATCCCTTTTTCCAATAGCAGCTTCGCTAGCTCCAATCCAATGCCTTTACTCACTCCGGTTACTATGGCTATTCTTCCGTCTAATTGCATGTCTTATCCTTTTTGAAAAAGTTCTTTGAATTCAGGCGGCACTCTGCGCACTTTACGATGCTCGTAGTCGAAGCAGAGAATACCGGTCTTCACATGGGCAAGGTCTTTACCCGTGGTCTGGTTCACCATGCGGTAATACAAATCGAAGCCGCTATTGCCAATATCAGCCACCGATACCTGTACTTGAATGACGTCTCCACGAAATCCTTCTGATTTATATACCAAAGCTGCATCTGTCATAATGATAGATACCCCTGCAATGTCAAATTCGCTCCACCCGTGATGCTCCAGCAATCTAATCCGTGCTTCGTGTGCCAAGGTGAGCACCCGGTCATTACTCAGGTGGTTGCCATAATTCATATCGGCAATGCTAAGCGTAAGGGTGGTAGTAAAGTCGACTTGGTCGGGTAAAGAAAGTTGTACTCTTGCCATGGCTGCAAAAGTAGAGGACAGCGACCTGTTTTAATACGTATTTTTGAACAGTTTGGAAGCGGCTTTGGTCATAGGGTATGTAATAGTGCTGGGGGTGGCAATTGTACGGCACCCGTGGTTTCGTAGCACCGGCCTTACCCCATGGCAGTTGCTTTGCTTTTGGGGCGTGCATGTGGCTACAGCCATAGCCTACGGACTGCTTCACGATGCCTGGTATGAAGGCGGTGACACCTTTAATATGTTTCACACCGGGCTGGCCATGTACGATCTATTATGGAGCGATCCGCTGGCGTGGGGGCAGGCTATGCTCGGACCAGTGGGCACCGGCATACCTGACCGACTGGCCGCCTACCCTGATGCCCTCGACTACTGGTACCACTACAGTAGTTACTCCATGGTGCGGCTCCATGCCCTATTCCGGTTGTTTTCCTTTGGCTATTACTATGTACATGCGGTATTACTGGCCTTACTCGCCTTTTGGGCCTTTTCTCTGTTGGTGAAAACATTGCATACGCACCGCCAGGGTGAAGCCTGGGTCTTTGGCCTTTGGTTGTTGGCCGCCCCTACGGTGCTCTTCTTTGGCCATGGCCTCCATAAAGAATCCCTGGTTATCATTGCCCTAAGTGTACTATTGTACCGGCTACTGCCCATGAACGGCCGTCCCACCCTTATCGACTATAGCTGGATAGCTGCTGCCCTGCTGCTGATTCTCAGCATTAAAGAATTCTACTTTGCCGCATTAGTGGTACCACTTGGTACCTTCCTGCTGAGTCGCTATGTGCAACCCCTTAGCGCCTGGGCCAGTGTCGGCTTGACTGTTGGTGTATGGGTATTGATCGGTGGGGTGAGTGAATGGGTACTGGGTGGTGGTATTTGGGAGCGGCTGGCCTGGAAACAAGAGCTCTTTTTCGCCCTGCGAGGCAATTCCAATGTAGACCTGCCACCTATTCATTCTATAGCCGACTTACCCCAAGTCGGCCTACAGGGGTTGGTCAATGTGAGCCTACGCCCCTGGCCCACCGAATGGATACATTGGCGGCTGGGTCTGTATGGCTTTGAGAACTATACCTTGCTCTTACTGCTGGGCTACACCCTATGGCGGCAACCTTCGGCCTCCTCCGATCGCCAACATCTCGTATTTCTGTTCAGCTTTCTAGTCTTGAGTCTTCTTATCATTGGTATTGTAGTACCCAATATGGGTGCTATTGCGCGCTACAAGGCACCCGCTGTTTTTATACTTATGGTTGCATTGCTACTCCACTGGCATCCATCTAAAAAGTGATTTTTTTGAACCAAAAATGCTCCAAAACTTCTTTTTGCCCTTAAATTTTTCACTTTTTCAACCCCCTTTTGACGGTTTTGTGGATAAAAAGCCCATAACTTTTCACTTTTTCTGGGGCTCAATTGAAAAACAGGTGTAATTTTGGCCAAACAATTCAAACCGTTATGTCAGCCATCAGAATCAATGCAATTCAAGATGTCCTTACCCGTGAAATGGTAGATGTGAAGCAACCCTCGGGTAGAATATCGGAATACTTTGGAGTGAATGTCTTTCATCAGGAAACGATGCGCAAGTTTCTCTCGCAGGAGGCATACAAGCAGGTAATGGAAGCCATAGACTCTGGAAAAAAGATTGACTTTACCATTGCCGATCAGGTCGCCAGCGCCATGAAAGCGTGGGCCGTCACCAAAGGCGCCACCCACTTCACGCACTGGTTTCAGCCACTAAACGGCTCAACAGCCGAGAAACATGACACCTTTTTTACCCCTGTTGAGGGCGGCAAGGGGATAGAAAACTTCAACGGGAAAGCGCTGGTACAGCAAGAGCCGGATGCCTCCAGCTTTCCCAGTGGTGGCTTGCGCGCCACCTTTGAGGCACGGGGCTACACAGCCTGGGACCCGTCTTCCCCTGCTTTCATTATGGAGATCGGAGAAGGGAAGACACTCTGCATTCCTACCATTTTCGTTTCCTACACTGGAGAGGCGCTTGACTTCAAGGCACCTCTGCTGAAGTCTATGCAGGCCTTGGAACAAGCGGCCGTGCCGGTATGCAAGTACTTTGACCGCAATGTCAACAAAGTGGTACCTACGCTGGGCTGGGAGCAAGAATACTTTCTGGTGGACGAATCCTTATTCTATGCCCGTCCTGACCTGGTGCTCACTGGTCGCACGGTATTTGGTCATGCACCGGCCAAGGGTCAACAGTTGGAGGATCACTACTTCGGTTCCATCGAGGAACGTGTTTACCGCTTTATGCGCGATCTGGAGATCGAGTCGCACAAGTTGGGTATTCCGGTGAGCACCCGCCACAATGAGGTAGCTCCGGCACAATTTGAGTGCGCGCCCGTCTTCGAGGAGGCGAACATAGCGGTAGACCACAACCAGCTATTGATGGACCTCATGGATCGTATAGCCCGGAGGCACAAGATGCGGGTGTTGCTCCATGAAAAACCCTACGCGCTCATCAACGGGTCAGGCAAGCACAACAACTGGTCACTGGGAACAGACACCGGCAAGAACCTCCTTTCGCCCGGTAGCACCCCAAAAACCAACTTACAGTTTCTGACCTTCTTTGTGAATACCATAAAAGCAGTGAGTGCTTATGCGGATATACTGCGTGCTTCCATTGCCTCAGCAGGCAACGACCACCGCCTGGGAGCTAACGAAGCACCACCGGCTATCATATCCGTATTCATCGGTCAGCACTTAACGCAAGTGTTGGAAGAGGTGGAAGCACGCGTGAAAAAGGGCAAGCTGGATGATATCGAAAAGACCGACCTCAAGCTGGACATCCACAACAAGATTCCAGACTTGATGCTGGACAATACCGACCGTAACCGGACTTCTCCTTTTGCCTTTACAGGCAATAAATTTGAGATACGTGCCGTGGGTTCTGCCGCCAACTGTGCCAGCCCTATGGTGGTGATGAATACCATTGTAGCCCAGCAGTTGAAAGCATTCAAAAAAGAGGTGGATGCACTGATTAAGAAAGGCGACAAGAAAGATGTGGCCATTCTGAAAGTGCTCCGCAACTACATCAAGGATAGCAAGAAGATTTTATTTGAGGGCGACAACTACAGCGAAGCCTGGGAGAAAGAAGCCGAAAAGCGCGGGTTGGAGAACATCAAAACCACGCCACATGCCCTGGATGCCTACCTCCGTGAAAAGAACATCTCGGTCTTCACGGAAAACAATGTATTCAAAGCGGCAGAAATAGAAGCACGATATGAGATCCTCCAGGAGGCGTATGCCAAGAAGATTCAGATCGAGGGTCGTGTAATTGGTGATCTGGCACGCAACCATGTCATACCGGCTGCAATTGCTTATCAAAACAGGTTGATCAACAATATTTCCGGCATGCAGTCTATTGGCTTCCCGGAGTCGTCTTACCAGGCGCAAAAGGAATTGGTGGAAAAGATCAGCCATTACATTCAGGAGGTCAAAACACAAGTAGACCAGATGGTGGAAGAGCGGAAGAAGGCCAACAAGCTGGAAGATGCCAGTAAGAAGGCCAAAGCCTACTGTGATAAGGTAAAGCCCTACTTCGATACCATCCGGTATCATGTCGATAAGCTGGAACAATATGTGGATGACGAACTGTGGGCGATTCCAAAATACCGGGAGTTGCTGTTTGTCCGCTAAGGATTGGCTCCATTCTTTTTACTCATGTTCTGCAAAACCCTGGCCCTTTGGTCGGGGTTTTGTATTCAGGGCCCATGAAAAGTCGCTACTTTTAGCGAATGCTTGATACAAGGAAGGCGTTATTTTAGCGTTATCTCCTTGTATGTCATGGATCACGAAGAACCCTATGAAGCACTTGTACACACGGTCGATTTTCTTTCTCCTGCTATTGGTCGCTGTAGCCTGCAGCGGCACCAAAGAGATAACGGATGGCCCCACTGCCTACAAACTCAAAAAGTATGCCTTGGCCACCCGTCTGCTGAAGGCCGATTTTGAAAAGGCAGAAGGCACCGAGAAAGCGGAGCTGGCCTGGCAAATTGCCACGAGCTATGCGGCTATCGGCAAGCCGGGAGCCGCAGCAGAGTGGTACAAAAATGCCATGGAGCTGGGTGTACCCAGGGATGCCCCATTCGCCTATGGCAAAATGCTAATGGCGGACGGGCAATACGAGAAAGCGAAGCGAGTCTTTATCGATATACAAAAAGCCGAGCCCTACCGGAGAGTGGAGATGCGGGAGTGGATAGCGGCTTGCGAGCAGGCGAAGGAATGGCTGGCAAAAGAGCAACTGACCACGGTAACCAACCTCAGCACGATCAACTCGGGGGCAGCCGACTTTGCCCTTACGCGTTTCAGCAACGATGAATGGGTATTTGTCTCTTCCCGTCCTGATGCAACCGGGGAAGAAGCCGACCAGTGGACCGGGCGTCCATTTTACGATGTGTATATCGCAGAGCGGAACGCCACTACACAGTTTAGCGATATACGCGGCTTTGACGACATGGTAAATGGCCCCTACAATGACGGACCGGTGGCCTTTAACCCCAGCTACACGGAAATGGTCTTCACCCGCTGCGGCAGTGACGATATGATGGTCAACGACTACTGTCAGTTGTACTACAGTCGCAGGGCACCTGAAGGAGGCTGGAGCGAACCGGAGGTATTGGTACTCTTTGAAGACTCCGTGAATATCGGACAACCGACCTGGGGACAGGATGAAAACACCATTCTATTTGCCGCAGTAGAACCGCAAGGGTATGGGGGCTCCGATCTGTATTACAGTGTACGCACCTTTGAAGGCTGGAGCCCTGCCATTAACCTGGGTAAGCCGGTCAACACGAGTGGAGATGAAACTTTTCCATCAATTGGCAAAGATGGGACCTTATATTTTTCTTCCGATGGCCATCCCGGCATAGGTGGGTTGGATTTGTTTGCTGCCCCCAAGCGGGAGAAAAATCGCTGGAATGCCCCCGTTAACCTGGGGTACCCGATCAATTCCAACGGAGATGATTTCGGTCTGACGGTGCTGCCCTTATCTGAGGAAGATCAAATTGCTTTTGAGATCAAGGGTTATCTCAGCTCTTCCCGTCCAGGCGGAAAAGGATTGGATGACATCTACTATTTCGAGCAACGTAAGCCACCCGCAGAGTACTTCCTGACCGTTACGATCGAAGAAAAACAGTTGGCCGAGCCGAATAACCCATCTGCAGAGGTGATCGGCTACCAACCTATAGCAGGTGCCCAACTGGTCATTAGCAGCAACGAGCGAAATGACACCGTGTATGTGGATACTGCTGGGCAATACCTGACAGAAGTGCCGGCCAATACTGACTTTACATTATATGCTTCGAACGGTCCTGACTATTTCAGCACCTCTAAAACGACCACCACCAAAGGCTACAATGCCCTGCCGGGGGAAACCGTAACGGTGGAGATAGAGATTGTTCTTGATAGAATATTTAAGGAGCAGGAAATCGTGATTCCCAACATCTATTACGATTTCAACGACTGGGCCATTCGGCCGGATGCAGCGGATGTGTTGGACTCTACCATCTACAAGCTGCTGGTGGACAACCCGAATATCGTGATCTAACTGGGCTCGCATACCGACTCCCGTGGTTCAGATCAATTCAACCTGGAACTGTCCCAAAAACGAGCCCAATCGGTAGTCGACTACCTGGCCAACAAAGGCATAGCACCGGAGCGCCTGGAAGCCAAAGGCTATGGCGAAACCCAACTGGTGAATGAGTGTGATGATGGCGTAGAGTGTACCGAAGAAGAGCATCAGCGCAACAGACGTACGACCTTCCGCGTACTGTCTTCCGACTTTGAGGCCAGCTCGGTAGAGCCGGAGAATATCATCGTTGATCCGAAGGATTGATTGGTTGGGTGAACATTTCTCCTCAATCTTGTTACAGCCATAACACCCAAACGAAAAAATATGGCAGTAGATGTTCATGGATTAGATGATCGCGCGTTGATGCATGTAGAAGAAGGAGAAATCTTTAACCACGTGCAACAACCGCTGGGCCGAATAGATGGCCAGGATGTATTGAATAAAACCGGTGAAGTTGTACTTACTACCCGCAATCACCAAGTGCTCAAGCCTCGGTCAGGGGAACTGATGGCCGAAGTACACGGCAATATGGTAGTAAGTGAGGTGGGGACCAATCTCGCCAAGGTGTATGGTGGTACTCGCCAGGAGAAAGCCAAAGCAGCAGCCGGCTTTTTAGCCTTTTTCACCAACCTGTAAGCATCAACTCAGGGCCGTCTCTTCCTCATAGAAGGCTACACCATGTTTGGCCAGCTCATTGAGTACCGGTTCATAAATCTCTTTGATGACCGGAATGTGCACGCCTACCGTCTTGATCTTGCCTAGCATGATCTGCTGTACAAAAATACCAATGGGCATGCCCACCAGTGTAGCCATAGCTGTTCGTTCCGTATCCTCACCTTTGATGACCATGGAGGCCAGGAGTCGCTTGCGTTGCCCTGCCTTTCTATAAACAAACTGGTGCTGCATGACGACCATATCCTTATCCTCCGGCCGCATGCCCCACTTGCGCAGCAGTAGTTCCTGCAATATCTGTGCAGGAGAGGCATTCTTGATGTTGATCGGTTGGTCCTCAAATATGCCTAACCACTCCAGCTTTTTTATGATCTCATCCTGGTGGTCTATCTTCAGAAAATCGGCCAGTCGTTTCTTTAAGTCGTAGCCGTCCGGGTAGGTCTTCCACACCCCCTGCAAGTAGGCCTCTACGAGCTGTCGATAGGTCATTTGGTCACTCTCGATAATCGGATAACTATCGTCCGTCCAACCCAGTTTGACCAGGGCATCCCAAGCCCGGCAAAAGCCGGGATAGCGCAGGGTACCCCGAATAAGAGTAGGAATATTCTCCAATCCGTAGATTGTTTTATAGAGCAAGGAGTCGCGGTTAGCATACGCTTCCAACTCACCTACCCCATGCACATTGACATACTCAGTCTGACGGAAGACACGATTGTAAGGAATGTATTTGTGCACGCCTTCCTTCAGGTACTGTGCCGTACCCTGCCCGGCCAGTACAACATTGCGCGGGTTCCAGGTAAATTTGTACTTCCATGGATTGTCACACGATTCGGGTGCCACCAGTCCACCGGTGAAGGACTTGAAACATTCAATTTCTGCTCCAGCCGAGCGAAGTTCATCGATCTTGGCCATGGCACTCATGTGGTCAATACCAGGGTCCAGGCCCATCTCTCCCACCATCATAATGGCGGCTTCGCGAATCTCTTCCTCGAGGGAGTACATCTCATTGCTCAGGTAAGAGGCGGTTACTACGTGGCGCCTGAACTTAATGCAATCTTTCACCACCAGGTAGTGCAAGGATACCGGCAGTAGCGACACCACCACGTCTGCATTTTGGATCAATTGGTGGCGTTTTTCCTCTTCCGTGATGTCGAGTTGTACCGCATTGCCCTTTGGGTGGCGGCCCACTTTTCGCTGGGCCAGCGCCAGGTCGGCATCGGCTACATCTACTGTCCAATCGTGTTTTTGCGCTTCGCCCAGAATGTATTGAATCAACACAGTCGCAGATCGTCCCGCACCAAGAATCAATATGTGTTGCATGGGTAGGTATTTGGATTTGCTAAGGTACCAAGGTTAGACAATTGGGCGTTGCAATTAATGGACCTATATTTGTGGAATTCTCACCTTACGATGAAAGAAGTTCAGGAAACAGTTGCATACCAGATATTGGAGAACAAGGCAGAACTTTCCCCAAGCGACAGAGCGCTGCTGGAAAAAGCCGAATCACAGCGAAGCTTGGCCTATGCACCTTACAGTCATTTTCATGTAGGCTCTGCACTGCGACTTGCGGATGGAACCATCATAGTGGGTAGCAACCAGGAAAATGCCTCCTTTCCCGTAGGTATCTGTGGTGAACGGGTAGCTTTATTTGCAGCCGGTGCACAATATCCCGACCAACCTGTTGATACCATAGCCATATCGGTAGCATCAGAGGAAGAAGACCTGGCCCCGGCAGCCGCTCCTTGTGGTATGTGCCGGCAGGCGATAGCGGAATACGAGGTACGTCATCAGCGACCCATTCGGTTAATTCTGGGAGGCGAAACTTCTACCATTTATCTTATGGAAAGTGCCAGCCAACTCTTACCCTTAGCCTTTGATGCTAGTTTTTTACAACGAAAGAAAGATTAAAAACCAACGTATATGAGTCAGCACCGCGATGCGCAGTATTACATGGATTTGGAAAATAAGTATGGCGCGCATAACTATCACCCCTTGCCTGTGGTGTTACAGCGAGGAGAGCGGGTGTACCTGTGGGATGTAGAAGGAAAAAAGTACTTTGATTTTCTATCTGCTTACTCTGCTGTCAACCAGGGGCATGTGCATCCGCGAATCGTTCAGGCCATGGTAGAGCAGGCACAAAAGCTGACGCTCACCTCCCGCGCCTTTTACAACGACCAATTGGGGCCCTATGAAAAATACATTACCGAATACTTCGGCTACGACCGGGTGTTACCCATGAACTCGGGCGTTGAAGCCGGAGAGACTGCGGTAAAGCTGGCGCGCAGATGGGGATACGATGTTAAAGGGATACCGGCAGACGAGGCCAAGGTGATCTTTGTAACGGGCAACTTCTGGGGCCGTACACTGGGCGCGATCTCCTCCTCAACTGACCCTAGCAGCAAAGCGTCATTTGGGCCGTACATGCCGGGCTACCTCATTATACCGTACAATGATCTGGCAGCACTGGAAGAAGCGGTGCAAGATCCAACCGTATGTGCATTTATGGTAGAGCCGATCCAGGGCGAAGCGGGCGTAATTGTCCCGGATGAAGGATACCTGGCCAAAGCTAAAGCGCTTTGTGCTCAGCACAACGTGCTGATGATCGCTGATGAAATACAGACAGGTATCGCCCGCACGGGCAAACGCTTGTGCAGTGACTATGACGCTATTAAACCAGACATAGTGACCCTTGGTAAGGCGCTTTCAGGAGGATTGATGCCGGTAAGTGCCGTATTGACCAGCGATGAAGTCATGTTGACCATCCACCCGGGTGAGCATGGCAGTACTTTTGGCGGAAATCCACTCGCTTGCGCAGTAGCCAGGGAAGCCCTGCAGGTGGTGGAAGACGAAAAACTGGCCGAAAATGCTTTTACACTGGGGCAGATTCTGCGCGATGAATTGAAAGCGATCAACTCGCCTATCATCACCGACATTCGGGGCAAAGGGTTATTGAATGCTATTGATATCGACACCCACGAAGAGTCAAATATGGCCTGGGAGGTTTGTCTGAAACTCCGCGATAACGGATTGCTGGCCAAACCAACACACGGGAATAAGATTCGATTTGCCCCACCATTGGTCATGACTGAGGAGGAACTGGACGCATGCATTGACATTATTGCTAAAACGCTCAAACACTTCTCATAGGAAGGAAGCGTTTGATCCTTTCCAAAGTCAACTTTCTTTTTTACCTGCTAACATGCTGCTAAGCAAAAGATTATGATCCAGCAGCCCTAAGAGATGTAACCTTCCCATCAACTTGTCGTTGTAATGTATAGTGTACTTTATACACTCTATTGTTGACAAGTTAATGTGCTGATCCAGTTGATCAGTAATGGGAAGATGATACGAAAATACCTCCACATAGTTGCGCTTTCGATGGCTACCTTACTCTTGGGCGCCTACCCTTCCTCCACCCTATCTGTGGCATCTCCGGGTTCCGATATTTGGTTTTGGTCTGCCACCCTTGTTTTTAGCCTCAGCACCCTATGTATCCTGTGGTTGGTGCGTCCACTACTCCAACGCTGGCAATCTAATATTCACCATCAATAGGCTCCACCTTTAGAACATTTTGTAATTTGTTAGCACAAATTGTGCTATGAAAGGATGGATACTTTGTATGGTAGGGCTGCTATGGTCCACTTTTTTGTGGGCGCAAGTGCAGCCTGCCGCGGTACATACGCAGAAAGATGATCAACGCAAGGGCCCTCAACTACGGATGCAGGGCCAGCGAAGTACTACAACACAAGTACGGGATACACTTTTATTGCCGTATGCCAAGCGTACCTCAAACCGGGGCATTTTTATAAATCCTACTTACAGTGCTGCGTCAGTAGCGCAAGTATTTG
>CAJXXO010000043.1 GCA_913062655.1 uncultured Bacteroidota bacterium
CACTTAGGGGCATAGTGCACTTCCACCTGAAGACTATCATCGGTGAATCCTTTGGCCGTTTTGCAGCGGTAGTTGCCACAGGCTTGCTTTCCTTTTTGGGTTTCCAGCGACCACTCCCGCTCTTCCATCGCCAGGTATTGGGCTACCTGCATGGCATCCATCTCAGTGGTATAGCGTTCCTTATCCAGCTTCATAATGAGCCAGCCCTTTTCTTTGGCCACGATGATGGAGCTTAGCATGGTCTTGCCATAGAAGTAGTTGGCAAAGGCTGTATCACCGGCAATGGTGACGCGCATATTGGGGGCCCTTTTGCCCAGCACCTCTTCTGGCAGAGGTTGCCCGTCCCGTTCAATGGTCACATCATATTCCAGATAGGCCTGATCCATCCGCTGCACCCCGCAGCCGGCCAAAGCAATAAGTAGCAAAAGGAGCCATCTATTCATGCGATTAAAATAGGGCTTTTCGATGGGCTTTTCTGCCTTTACCGTATCGAGATGATTTGGTAGTTTAGAAAAAAGCTTTGATATGGACTATGCGGCTATTTTACTGGGCTGTCCCGATGATAGAGGGGTGCGCAATAATCATGGAAGAGGCGGTGCCGTTGACGGACCCGCTGCTTTTCGTAAGCAATTCAAAAAGCTGGCCGGACAGATTTCCCTGCAAGATCACATTCACGATGTCGGCAACAGCGATGTGCACCCGGAAGATGCCCGGGAAAGCCATCAACACGCTATTGAACTGTACAGCGAGCAACGGCACCTGGCGCCTACTTCGCTCTGGATCGGGGGTGGGCACGATTATGCTTACCCGCAGCTCAAAGCAATTCACAGCGACCTTCTTCCCGGCCAGCAGTTGGGGTGCCTGAATATTGACCCGCATTTTGACATGCGACCACCAGAACCGGTGATGTTAAGTGGCTCTCCCTTTTATGTAGCCTTGGAAGAGGGCCTTTTGAAAGGCGAGAATATGATCAGCTTTGGTGTGCAACGCCATGCCAATGCCTCTTTTCTGTGGGCGTATGCCGAGGAGAAAGAGGTCAAGATCTGCCGGCAGGAGGACCTGCGATTAGGGCATGCCATCAAGAGCTTCAAACAACAATTGAAAAATGTACGGGAAAGAGTAGACGCCATAGTGCTCAGCCTCGACCTGGACGCCATACAGGCGGCCTTTGCCCCGGGTGTGTCCGCTCCGGCCATGGAGGGTTTTACCCCGTCTGAGATATTGGAAATGATGCTAATCGCTGCACGCGATGAAAAGGTGGTGTCATTGGGCATCTTCGAATTAAATCCGGAGTATGACATAGACGAGCGAACCGCCCGGCTGGCGGCTACCTGTGCCTATCATTTTATGGACGAACGGCTGCGAAAATAGTCTCACGCCAGGGTGTGGATCACATCCCGCAAGGCCCGGCTTTGCCTGCGGGACACCGGGACCGGCTCCATAGCGGCATGTAGCTGTAGTTGATAACCTTGCGCATTCCCATCCACTGCCTGCACCTGGTCCATATTGACAATGTAGGAACGATGCGTACGCAGGAAGTGCCCTTTATCCTGCAGGTATTGCTCCAATTGACTAAGACTCCCACGAATTACCTTTCGCTCCGGTTCACCGTTTTTCTTCAACCACACTTCCACATAGTTTTCAGCCGATACCAATGCCAGTAAATCCTGACTGCGGCATTGAATGCGGTCTTGCTGATTTTCGCCCTCCAGCACCAGCTCTACTTCAGCGGGCGTATGGCTCTCCGCCAGTTCGGCATTCATCGATTTTGCTTCTCGCACCGCTTTTTTCAGCTTTCTTAAATAGGCGGTCATAATTAACGCAGCAGAAGGGAAAATACCCACCATAGAGGTGACGATCACAAACATGATGAAATTGGGAAAACTGATGGAAGAATACCCCATGGCTGTAGTGTAGATCATATTGCCGATAGCAATACAAATGAGGTTGGCGGCAAAATAGAGAATCTCCTTGCCCACTGTCCAACGTGCCTCCACGAACAAACCCGGCCATACCCGGGGTAATGCCACATCCAGCAAGATGACCACTACAAAGGTGACCAGCCCATACCCGGCTACATGAAGCGCCCGGTTGTCTGTGATCTGATCAATATTGAAGGGCTGAAACAGGTACAAGAAGAGAAATACGAACAAACCGATACCGGCACCGGTACGCACCTTGTTCCAGGAAGGGGGATCAAGGGGATAAGGCTGTCGCAAAAGGTTTACCAACCGCTTCATGAGGATAGGGTATTGCGGATATGTCCGGCCAATTTACGATTCTGGCTCAATATCGCCTCCATGGCTTGTGCCATCGCTCGCTGGCTCTCCCAGGTTGAAAAGAGTAGTGCTTGCAAAGGCTCATCCTCGCGTAGTTCGGCCCAGAAGGTGGGTTTCACCTGCCAATTGTTGTGGGTCAATGAAGCACTTCGGGCGAAGGACAATTGACGCAAGGACACCAATCGCTGGCTGCTCCATTCCTTATCCCAGGCAGTCCAACTACGGTATATGTGCGCGATACGATTGTAATAACTATGTAGCTGCCGTTCGAGGTCGTCATCGTGCAGCAGGGTTAACTTACCACTGCTTATAAAGAGGGAAAAAGAAGCATTATTAAGCGGTACATCGATATAGCTCAGCAAGGGCTGTAGCTTTTGGCCCACCGAATCGACTGCCATTGGTGTTGCCCTGTCCAACTGCTGCAACAGGAGGTCCGCGCTCGCTGCTGCACTGCGGGCTTCTGCAGCACAGGCTTGCAATAAGGACGTGTCCCGATCCAGGTCTTGTGCCAAAGAGACAAGCAGTGCTCTTTTCTCTTGCTGCAACTGCCAGCTCTCCTTCCAGTTGTCAATCTGAAAACCGATGAAAAGGCCAATCGCAATGATCACGATTTCACCTATTGCATACCGCAGCTTCCTGTGCCATTTCATGCGGATCAGCGTTGAATGATTAGGGGTTGACCCACTACCTGATCATCAAATCGGAGTCGTAACCAATACCAGCCCGAAGGCCATTCTTGTGTGCCGATTACAGTAGTGGCCGACACACGCCATTCCCCCATCCGCTGCCCTTGTGCGTTGTATACTTCAGCCCAGGCAGTGGTGGCCAGCGGCCAGTACAAGGTGACATGCTGCTGTGCAGGGTTAGGAAATAGCTTTGCGCCCACATGTGACAGGGAGGGTACGCCATCCGGTATACAATCCACCTGCAATACCATTCGCATGGTATCTGTACCACAAAGATTGCGGGCCACATGCCAGATATTGTATTGGTTATTAGCCGGGAAGGTGTGCGTGGCATCTGGGGTAGTTGCCGAGTTGCCATCCCCAAAATTCCATTCATACAAGAGGTTACTGCCGGTACTTTGCGTAAAAAATGCAAAGGTTGGGCAGTCTACTGTGTCCATGGTAAAGGCGGCCTCCGGTGAAAGCTCCAGGGCCAACTGGACCGTGTCCGTATCCACACAGCCATTATTGTTGCTAACGGTCACCGCATACAAACCGGCCTGTTTCACCCATAGGGTAGAGGCATTGCTGCCCGTTGACCACTGATAGGTATCACCCACTCCGGCATCCAATAAAACGCTATCACATATGGTGCGGTCTGGGCCAAGGTCAGGAGCCGGCCCCACTAATATGGTTACATCCACGGTATCCTGTGCTGTACAGCCATTACTATCCGTCACCACCGCACTGTAGGTACCGGTACTGGTCACGGTTAGTGGATTTTGCGAAGCACCGGTTGACCATTGATAGACCCCAGCTACATTGCCGGTCAGTTGCGTCTGGTTGCAGGCCGTTACATCAGGACCAAGCTGTAAGACAGGCTCCGGGTACAAGGTAACCGTTTGGGTGTCGATCACCGCGCACTTTACGGAGGTAACGGTGACAATGTAGGTGCCCGATTGGGTAACTGCCAGTGACGGACCAGTGGACCCGGTATTCCAATTGTATTGTTGCGATCCCGGACCTGCTGTAATGACAATTCGGTCTCCACAGAGGGCGGTGTCTGCTCCCAAGGTAACGGTAGGCAGACTGTCAATGATAATATGGGCTGAATCGATACTTACACACCCTTGGTCGACTACGGTGACGCTGTAGGCTCCCGATTGCGTAGCCATAATAGATTGTAAAGTATCTCCCGTGTTCCAAGTGTAACTACCTGCCAGGTCAGCGGTTAGGGACAGTGGGCCGCAGTGGGTGGTATCCGGACCAATAGACACATCGGGTGCGGGGGAAACCTGTAAGGTGATAGTATCGGCATCAGAACAAGTACCGGCTGTGACGGTGACACTGTAGGTACCACTTTGGGACACCGTGATGGCTGGTAAAGTGGCGCCTGTGCTCCACTGGTAATCGCCTTGCTGCCGGGGATCGAGCAGAAACTCTCCGCACACACTAGTATCCGCACCGAGATCCACCACCGGCTGTGGCACTATTGTCACTTCGATAGTATCTCTGCTGAAGCAGCCATTTTCCTCTACTTCCACGGTGTAAACCCCTGAACTGGTTACGCTGATGGACCGTGATCGATCTCCTGTGCTCCAAAAATAGTCAGCATTAGCGGCTGGTGCAGTGAGGGTAACCGGTACACATGAAGTGGTATCTGGGCCCAAATCTGCATCCGGTCGACCAAAAATGGTAACCGTAACAGAATCGCTGGCCTGACAACCAAAGCTATTGGCCACGGTCACATAATATACCCCCGACTGGAAAACGGTAAGGTCTTCGGTGGTATCTCCCGTACTCCATAGGAAAGTCTGGGCGGTAGTAATCGGCTGTAGGGTAACACTATCACAATCGCTCTGATTGAATGGCAAAACCACATCGGTAGGGGGGAAGATGGTGGCCTCCGCAGTATCAAAATCGGTACAGCCATTTCGCTCTGCCTCCACGATGTAGAAACCGGAATTGAATACGGTTATGGTAGTATCACTTGAGCCATTACTCCAAAAAATATTCACCCCAGTGGGATCATCTACAATGGCCGTAAACTGCACACTATCACACCCCGACTGGTCCAACCCTGCCTGAACTTGTGGCGTAGTGTCGATCGTCACCAATACCGTATCGGTTTGAAAACAACCCACTCGCTCTACGTCCACCCAGTATTTGCCCGATTGGTTCACCGTCAGGGTAGCGGAGGTATCGCCTGTACTCCAGCTATAGTGGGCATTATTCACATTGCCGGGATCCAGCAGCAATGAATCGCAGCCACTATCGATATTGGGTAAAAATATACTGAAGGGACTACCAATATTCACGGTCACAGTGTCGGCTGCAGAACACCCATTATCTGTAACCGTCACACTATAGGTCCCGGATTGAGACACATTCAGGGTGCGGCTTTGCGAACCCGTATTCCATGCATAGTCAGCCCCGAAGTTTTCGGCATCCAGCCGGTAAAAAGAGCATACCGTGGTGTCCGGGCCTAAATCAACTTGCGGCACCGGCAGGAAAAATACCTCCGTTGGTAAATTAGCGGTATCGCTGCAAAACCCAATCACCGACTCTACATTGTAAAGGCCAGGTGTGTCAACCGCCAACACCGAATCGGTAGCTCCATCAATCGGGACCCCATTCTTGTACCACTGCAATGTACCTAGCGCTCCCTGTGCCGTTAGCGTTACGGTATCGCCCGGACAGACTCCGGCCGCATTAGCCGGACTGATATTTACCACGGGGGGACCATTGGGCGCTCCGGGTGTAATACACAACCAATCAAAATCCTGATTATTGAAGTCTGAATCCTGCCCGTCAGGGAAGCGGGAAAGGCCAAAATTGGCCGTACTGCTGTTGTCGATCAGATTGGTACCGGAAATCTCACGGTATGGATTAGCTGTATTTCCCTCATAGGATACGGCATCGATTACAGTAGTTCCATTGAACTTGAGTCCGATGGCATCGGGTGCACCGTTTTGGATAAGGTTGATCGATGGGCTGACATCCAAGTCGCAATGGGGTGTTCTGCTGCTGTTCGCACAAATAACGTAATAGTCGCCTGGTTGCAATGAATCGCTTGGCAGGTTGATGGTCTGGTAGACAATGGCTCCACCGCCAGAGCCATTCACCAATTCGATAGCATAGAGCGACAAATCGATCGCCACATTATCATTGTTGCGCAGCTCAATAAATTCACTGCTGTCCGTGCCCGGCATATCATAGTCTACCTCATTAATCACCAAATCATTAGGGGTAGGTGGCAAGGTGTACGTAATCTCCAGCTCGGGTCGGTTATTAGCCGTGGGGTGATCTTTAGTGTCGAATCGCTTGGCCGTACTACCCGTACTTTCATTGCCAATCAATACCCAACCGTAGTTCTGGTTGGGGTTGTCCAGCATATCCTGTACATCCGTTACCAGTTGACCACTACTCCAGGTGTAGGTACCAATGCCCCCCACCGATTGACTGGCACTGGCGGTGGACGTAAAATCGCCCCCTGCGGTATTCCACTGGCTGCTGCTAAAAAAATTGTGTATCCAGGTCGCATCATTGAGCGTAGATTGCGTTCCGCCCCCTTCTTGTCCGCTGGCATTGGAGCTTCCCTCGCCCCAATCGGTAGTGAGACGATGGAGGTCTACCGTTTCCGATCCAGCCTGGGTCCGCGACATATTCAGGGTAAGTGTCACCTGCGTGATGGTTGCATTGGAGGGTATATTCCCGGCAATGTCAAACTGGATGACCGCCCTACGGATTTTTTCATTGCTCCCGGCAGCCGTACGGCCGGCAAACATATATTGCCCCAGCCCATTGCTGGTGTTCCCCGTGGTATCCTCGTAGAGGGTATTATCCTTTTCCGGGCGTAGCTGAACCGTGGTTTGGCCCCATGCTGTTGCGCTTACAATGAGCAGCAAAAGGGTGGTCATTGTCCATAGTCGCATAGGTTGAGATTTACAGTAGTGTCTGGTAGCGAATTTACGATTACTATCATGTATTTGAGCGTGCCAGAGAAGAAAGCTCTTTCGCCTCGGGCTGGATGGATTGTTTATCAAAATAAAGGTAGAAGGAGGTGCCTTCACCAATTGTGCTGTCTACCCAGATGTTTCCCCCCAGACTCTCCACCTGAGAGCGCACTAAATAGAGACCGATACCCCGCCCTTCGATATGGGTGTGGAAGCGCTGATAGAGGTTGAAAAGCTTGTCGCCCCACCGGTCCAGATCGATCCCCATTCCGTTGTCTTTTACCTCAAACTGTATTCGGTTGCCTTTGCTGTTGGCCGTTATTTCAATGGCCGGTGGTCTATCGGGATGGCGATACTTTAAGGCATTGTGAATCAAGTTGTAGAAGATATTGTGCAGGTAGGCTTTTACCGTGTAGAGCGTGTGCACATCTGCCAGGTCAATGGTGATGGTGCCCGACTGGAGGTCCAGTTCGTGCTTGAGCAGGTTGACGATGCCCTCGAGTAGTTTGTGGAGGTTAACCTCTTCGCGCTTATGACCCAGGTTCTTTTTAGAAGAAAGAATGGTGTTTAAGTCCTTGATAATGGCATCCAGTTCTTCTGCCGACTTTTTCATGCGATCTACAACCTGGGCCAACAAGTCGGGTTGATCCATACGATTGCCGGCCAGGTCCGTTAAACCCATTAGCGATGCCACCGGTGAACGCAGGTTGTGCGACACGATGTACACAAACTCGAAAAGGCGTTTATCCTGGAAAGTCAACTGTTCAATCAAGCGAATACGCTCTGCTTCTACCTCTTTCAATTTGGTGATATCAAACAAGGTGCCTTCCATATAACGAGGATTACCGTGGTCGGGGAGAAGCGTAGCATTTTCGAGGGTTTGCACAATACGACCATTGCGCAACTCCAATTTGCTTTCCCAGTTGATCACTTGTCCATCCTCCATTAGCTTTTCATAGAAAGGCCCTTCGGTATGGCTGGTGAACAGGTCGTCCACACTTTCGCCTACCACCCTATCCATGGAGTCGTACCCCAATATTTCTACAAAGGCCTGATTGCACGACACCACTCGCTTATTGTCCTTCAGATCGATCTGATAAACACCCGCCAGGTTATTTTGGAAAAGACTGCGGTACCGCTGCTCACTTTGGCGCAGGCGCTCTTCTGCTTCTTTCTGCTGGGTTATGTCCAGAATGATGGTATCCCATAAGATGCAGCCATCGTTCAACTTTTTCGGGACACCAATGCCCTGAAGCCATTTCATGGAGCCATCGGTATGGTGCACACGCCACTCATGATTCCACGTATCAAGTTGCGCAGCAGATTGCTGAATGGAGGCTCGCATCTGGGGAATGTCTTCCTCTAGAATACGGCTCCAAAGACGCTGAATATCTTTGAGTGCCTCTTCCGGGGTTACCCCCCATATGTCAATGACTCCACGGCTGATAAATTCAATTGTATCCTGCCCTTCTGCACTTAGCTTATATTTTAACACCGCTCCCGGAATTGAGTCGGTAAGGTTTTTCAGTTGCGATTCGCTTTCTTCCAGCTTCAGAGCGGCCTCTTTTCTGGCGGTTATATCCTGCACAGTGCCAATGGCCCGCTGCACTTGCCCCTTGTCATTTGTTATAAAACTATTTCGAGCTTCCAGGTACTTCGTTCTGCCATCAGGCATCAAGAGTCGATATTCGGCTACAGGTAGCGCCTCCTGATCTTGTATAATCCTTTCCACACCAGCAGTCACAAAATCACGGTCTTCCGGATGGATGAGTGAAATAATGTCTTCATTCTTTAGTGGCCCGTTTTTGGGGTCGCATTCGTAAATTTCATACATCATTTCACTCCAGGTTTGGGTGTTGGTCTGCAAGTCCCAATCCCAGCTACCGATGTGTGCAATACGTTCTGCACTAAGCAGCACAAACTCACTGCGTTCCAGTTGCTCCTTGGCCTCTCTTTTTTCGGATACATCATTTATCACGAGTTGTATGGCCGACTCTCCATTGAAGGTGATCAGATTGGGGCTAACCTCTGCCCAAAAGCGCTCCCCCTTCAGGTTTACCAACTGCTGCTCCATAATTGGGGCCGCTTCACCCGTTTCGTACATATTCCGCTGCCGCTGCTCTGCTATGGCCTGGTATTCCGGGGTTACAAAATCCATCATCGGCAGACCAATCAGATCGTCTATGGTATCTGCAGCCGCCATTTGCAGGGCAGTATTATTCGCAAAGACGATCTTCCCGTTTTGATGAATCACATAGGCAAAGGGTGAGTGTTCTATCAATGTGCGATACTTGTATTCGCTGGCCTGGAGCTTCTTCTCTATGTTTTTCTGCTCCGTAATATCCTGCGCTAAAGAAAGGATGTATCGCAGCGCACCGTCATCTGATCGTACGGCACTTACGCTGAGATTTGCCCAGATGACCTCTTTTTGCCTCGTAATGAAGCGCTTGGTAAGGTGATATTCATCTATTTCTCCCCGCTGTAGCGCCTGCAGTTTCTCATAGCTGGTCGGTAAATCATCGGGGTGGGTGTATTCGGCTACGTCCAGTTGCTGCATGTCCTGTTGCGTAAGCCCTCCCAGTAGCCTACGGACAAAGGCATTGCCATACAGCACACTGCCGTCCGGGCTCAGTAGCGTAACCCCCACCTGAGCACTATTCACCATGGTACGAAAGCGCCTTTCACTTTCTTCCAGCGCCTGCCGGATATTGAGCTGTTCCTGAATTTCTCGCCCTTCAGGAATCAATAAAGAGACCTGACCCTCTTCATTGTAAACGGGCCGTAAGGAAAAATCAATGGTTATCCGGTTGCCTTTGGCATCTTGCACTACATCTTCATAGCGAACGAACTCCCCCTTCGCAGCTCTTTTGATCGCTTCTTCCAGTCGTTGTTTGGCGGAGGTGTCGTGGCTCCACCAGTGCGTGTCCCAGAAGGGTATGCCTTTTACCTCGTCCAGCGTGATACCGGCAAACTCCAATGCTGTCTTGTTGGCTTCAATCATGCGGCCATTGGGCGATAACAGACCTGTAAATTGAAAGGTATTGTTGAAGATGGCTTCAAATATGGCATCCCTATCGGAGGGTTTGATGGGCGTGGGAGCGGAAGCCGATGGCGGCTTTACAGAGGGCCACAAGCGGGCAGCAATTGCACTGACCAACAGAACAGCCACTGCACCGGCCGCCCCGATTATATAGCCCCTGAAGTCTGAAAGTAGGCCGGCTACTATTATCGAACCGGCAATGGAGAGGGACACCAAGGCAAGAAGGGAGAAAGTTCGCCAATACGAAGTTGAGGAGCTCACCGTAAAGAAAAGTTACTTCGCCTTAAATGTAGGGAATTAAGTATTGCGAATCCTTTATATCGAGCAACTATTTGAAAAGTAAAAAACCAATGTAGGCAGATACCGCTTCTTGCTGCCCCTTAAATACATATTGTTGCCCCCCTAAGGTGCTGTTAAAATACAAGTGGCCTAGCTGCCGCTCAAACCGGGCGTCCAATGTAAAGCGACCAATATTGATGCCTGCCCCAAGGAGGGTACTCCACACAGCTGTCCGGTCCCGTAGCTCTAGTGTAGACCAAAATGGTTCATCGTAAGTCCATTCGCTAGATTGAATGAAACCGGCATTCAATCCCCCATACAATCGAACCGCTTTGAAAAACTCTAACCCGGCCAGGAATGGAAGGTCCACCCGGTGAACAGTCAAGGTCTGCTGGGGCGCTCCCTGGCTGTGTTGTACTTCAAGAAAGGCGCGGGAACGGGCGTAGTGCACCTCCGGCTGCAAGAAAAGCCCACCCAGTTTCAATTTTAAAAAAGCCCCCGCGGCAGGATCTAGCGAAAGGTCTGCACTATTGATCTGTAGGGTCTCTCCGTTGTACTGAATAGCCTCATTAAGCGCAGTAGTCGTGTACCGGCCTCCGCCAATAAGCCCCAGTGATATCTCCTGTGCCGCTACAGACACCGTGAAAAGTAAATAGGCTAGAAGGAATGACCAATACCGCATGACGATCAAATTTCAAGGTAAAAAGGATAGCTTATATAGTTCTGCCTCAACAAGAAACGAGCCAACTGACGCTTTTAGGGTACACATTCGCATCATCGTGTTTAATATGACTCCTATTTCTTGCCATTCAGGGCATTTGCACGACAGCAGGACTGTGTTTATGCACAACTATTCATAAAGTAGCCTTACGACTGCCGTCAGCCTTCCTTATTTTTCAAAGCAAATAGCGCAGGAATGAGGAAGTTTTGTGTACTTCTGATAATTGGTCTTTGGCTATCCTCTGCCATAGCACAGGGTTCATTGGATTATGAAGGCGGCCTTAAAGTGCCGCTCAATGAAGACAGCTCCAAGTACTTCCAACTATTGACTTGGCACCAAGTGTGGCTATCGGCTGACCAAACCACCGACAACAGCCTTCAGCTAACGCCCACATTGCGTAGGTCGCGTATGCTGATGTTTGCCCAGATTACCGAGCGGTTTATCATTCTTACTCACTTTGGCTTAAACAACCTGACTGCCGGCACCATGGATCCGGTAGGAAGAGGCCCGGGTGCGCAAGTGTTTATGCATGATGCCTGGGTAGAGTATGCCGTGGTGAAAAAGAGATTGCATGTTGGTGGGGGGCTTCACTATTGGAATGGCATCTCGCGCCTGTCCAATCAATCTACCCTGAATATGCTCACCCTGGATGCCCCTCGATTTAATTGGGCCAACCTGGGCCTGACGGACATGTTTGCCCGCCACATCGGACTCTATGCGAAAGGGAAGCTGGGCAAACTGGACTACCGGGTATCACTATCGGATGCACTGGTATCTGGTTTGGACGCACATCTACCCCTGAATACCGACCAAGCCGTTTACCGCGGCCGGGAGTTACTGGGCCAACAAGAAGCCGGTCGTGTGTGGCAGGGGTACTTTCAATACGAATTTCTCGAGCAAGAATCCAACCTCCTACCTTACGCAGTGGGCAGTTATTTAGGAGATAAAGAAGTATTCAATATTGGAGCCGGTTTCTTGCAGCATAGTAATGGTACGCTCACATTGGATAATGATAGTAACCTCATCGGGCATGATGTTTTACTGCTCGGTGTGGATGTCTTTTACGATAAACCCCTGAGCAATGGCGCCTGCTTCACCGGCTATGCCTCCTACTATCGTTTTGATTATGGCCCCAATTACCTCCTGACCGGAAACAGCGACCTAGTTGGTAGCGGTGGTATTTTGTATGGTCAGGCGGGCTATGTGTTGCCCCGCTTCACCAGCGTTGGCCGTATCCAACCGTATGTGGCCTACAGCCTTCGCAGTCTTGAAGCGATTCCGGGAAATATTCAGCAAGTAGGCTTAGGGGCCAACTGGTATATCAGCGGTCATAACGCAAAGATCACCTTTGAATATAATACCAACCGTGTGCCGGCCGCCACACCTGTTAATGCCTATCGACTGCAGGCTATGATTTACATATAAATCCAATGATTATGGAACAAGGAAAACCTGATTTGAAACAGTACTGGAAGGATAATGTCAAGTACCTCGTACTGCTTATGTCTATATGGTTTGTCGTGTCGTATGGCTTTGGCATTCTGCTGGTAGAGCCCTTGAATGCTATTCAAATAGGTGGCTTCAAGCTCGGCTTTTGGTTTGCGCAGCAAGGCTCCATTTACGTATTCATTATCCTCATTTTCATCTACGTGTGGTTGATGAACAAGCTGGACAAAAAGTACCACGTCAACGAGTAAAACCCGACAATCATGGATCTACAGCTATGGATGTATATACTGGTGGGCGTCACTTTTGCGCTTTATATCGGCATCGCCATTTGGTCGAGAGCCGGTAGCACCAAAGACTTTTATGTAGCCGGTGGTGGCGTTTCCCCACTGGCCAATGGCATGGCGACAGCCGCAGACTGGATGTCAGCCGCTTCCTTCATCTCGATGGCCGGTC
>CAJXXO010000044.1 GCA_913062655.1 uncultured Bacteroidota bacterium
CAATTCTCGTACGGCCATATCTGGCGCATCCGGGCCGTCAATAATGTCAAAATTGTTGTCAAATAATGCTTGCGCCTTATCAGAGGCTACCCGTATGGCATCAAAGTCGGCCTGGCAACCCACCTGAGACTCAGGCTGAATCCACACCACACCTACGATCACTTCGTTTCTGGCACCCGGATCCAGGCGGAAAGGACCGGATGACTGCAAGAAGCGTCTGTCGAATGGTGTATTATTATTGGCACACTCACTCCAACCATTCGGATTACTTGGATCATCCGGGAAGATGTAAGTGAATGGTTGTGTTCCTCCGTAACCATTACCACCATACGTAAATGGTGTACCGTCTTTCCAGGAACCGGTTAAGTAGCCATAAAAGTGAGAGGCTACCTCCGGGTTTCCGATGTTTGAAAAGTCATTATTGTAATACAGGAAGAGTGACATACCTAGTGTGGTACTATCAATAATCTGATCCTGCGCATTGTACTCATATTTCGTTGGTCCCTGGAAGAAATCAACCCCTACAATGGGTGGATCTTCACCGTAACCTACCGCAGTCTCATCAATAGCATCACCATTGTAACAAATACCTAGGTCACGACTAGTATCACATCCAACAAAGTCATCCTGATAGTTCCCCAAATCTGGGTCTACCCACTTGCCAAAATACACACTATCCAAAATGGAGGTAGAGAAATTGAGGACATCGTACTTATAGAAGGTCATGTCATTCACCTCATCATTGGTGGCAAAGCCAAACGCCAACGCTTGCACTTCAAGACCGATGGCCTCTGCACCCGTTTCGGTGTGAAGGTCTCCTTTATCATTGTACACCCACCAAATCGCCTGGTCACCAAATACATCCGGATAATCGCCATTTTCTGGATTATAAAGGTCATCACCATCAAAATCAACAAAGGGTGCCAAATTCTTCGTTGGTGACAAATTCAGCGGTGTACTTTTCGCTCCCACGGCATTGGGATTGCCCTTGCCGGGCCACTCCAAAATGGATTCCGGAATTTGGCTCAATGGAATTGGCACACCATTGTCTTCACGATAGGAAATAAAGTCATTGATATCAGAGCGGTTAATCTTCCAATGACGGTCAAATGCATTACAGGTTATATCATCTACGGTTGCATTAGCATCCAAAGGACCCGGCCAAAAGTCATTACCCGTTTGACGATAGGTTTGAGCCGCCAGCTTCAACTGCCCACCGGCATCGATACCGCCAATCCATAATGCACCGGCAAAGATGGAATGGCGCGCAATTTCACCAGAACCCGGCTCTACTTTGGGGATCTCATACTTAGGGTTACCTGTGAGGTCCCACCACATATCACCGCCTGTAAATAGACGTGCACGAACGTTATTGATGTCAATATCGATCTGTGCTGTAGCAGGCTGACACGATTCAGCAACCTTATTGGTTCTTTGGGTGCGCTTTCCACCTTGGCCAATATTTTCCTTGGCTACCGCCCATTGTCCTAAGGCGAGCAACACCAATACCGTTAAAAGCTTCTTAATCACCGTCATAATCATTGTGTTTTGAAGTGTGTATCTAAGGGGTTTAGAATCTTAATTTGGCACCAATCTGAACCCTTCTTGGCAAAGAGAAATTACTTGGATTCTGTACTTTGGCCAAGTACTGGTCCACAAAGGCCTGCTGCACCAGCTGCGCACGTAATACTTCTTCCGCTTCTGGTGAAGCCAGGAATCCATCATCTGTTGCACTACCGGTGAAGCGGTAAACGTTTACGATGTTTCTTGTATTCAACACGTTTTGAGAAACGAGGTACACGTTCAAGAACAAGGGTTTGCCACTTTCGCTACTTAACCGGAAGTCCTTATCTATCCGCAAGTCCAACTTATAGTTGAAAGGCAAACGAGAACCATTAATCGTTCCTTCCATCAGTGAACGCGCTGCTACACCAAATTGAGCGGTTGGTGTCGGGTTCGCTTGACGTGTGTAGGGTTCACCTGTACGACCACGGAACGCCAGGTTGATACCGGCATTCTCAAATATGTTCACACCACCAATCACTGGGCCATTGTAGGCCTTTCCAGCCGGGAAGCGATAGTCCACATTGACATTGAAGGTGTGGCGTACATCCTGATCCAATGGAACAATGGTACGCAAGTTTGGCTGTCCTGCACCTACCAGGTTAACCTGTGAGGTGGTGTTTGAACCTGTACCGTCTGCAAACTGCAAAGTATAGTTCGCATTCACCAAAATATTTTTCACTCTTCTGATCAGGTCGTAAGACAAGGTCAGACCTTTAACCGTACCAAAGTCGATATTACCAAATGTGGTGTACTCAATCGGATAGGCAAAGTTGAGTCGCTGTACCTGCATCATATCGCGCATTTCGCGGTAGAAGGCAGAGATACTCAAACGAGAGTCGTCACTCAATGCCTGCTGGAAACCTAATTGATAGTTGATGGTACGCTCAGGACGAAGATCCGGGTTAGCGATCACACCATCAATGGCAATTTCCTGCAAGAAGTAATAGTCATAAGGCGTAGCCTCATTTCGACCGATCGGCCGCTGCGTAAGCACATCATAGTGTGCGGTAAACATGGCAGTCTCAGTAATAGGGAATGAGAAGGCTACACGTGGCATAGCTGTAATCTGTGGTGTGTAATCCTCAAAAGAAGCTTCCACATCAAAGTTTTGGCTCTTGATATCCTGTGTAGGATCTACCAGGAAAGGAGCTATCTGACCGGAACCACCTGTTTGATTCACCAATACGTTAGGATCCTGAAGCTCATTACCCTCCGCATCAAACCAAACATCACCATCGCGATACCCAACAATTGAACTTGGGTTTTGCACACTGTTCACATACACAGCATAGTCTTCCCCGATAGTAGATGGGTGGGAAACTGACTGTCCCGCAATCTGATCTACCTCAGCAGCAGAACGGATCGCATACAAGGAGTAGCGGTCACGCAGTACCTGGGTGTTGGCATCAAAGCGGTCTACACGAAGACCTACACGGAAAATCACACGACCAATATTGAATCGATCCTGAATATAAGCAGCCGTATAGATTGGACGGTAGGCAGCAATATTTCTGGTAAATACTTCACCGAAATCACGCTCACCGTTACCATTCTCATCATTAAAGTCGTAGAAGAAATCTGCAAAAGTAGGCTGATCCGTAAAGCGATTACCCATGTAGTCGTATCCGAGTGTGGTCACAAAACGGTTACCATCATTGAGCAATTCATCCGGGCTAAACATATCAAGCGATAATTCATCCGGGCTAAGTTGATCCAGGTTGATGATATCCAACCCATCGACAGGCAACCCTAGCTTTCTTCTTAATGAGATATCAAAAAAGCTCTGTTCACCCTGATTGTACCTTCTGTTGTAGAAAATGGTATCGAATGAGCCGAGATCACCCTGGAAATCCTGGTAATAAATTCGTTCTCCATTCTGCACAAAGTAAGGATTGGATAGGTCCAGGTTAGATAAGTGGAAGTTGGTAGCCTGACGAGCCAGCTGCCATAAACCGAATGGCCCGACTGAGTAGTTTGACTCAACCCGCTGCTGATACTCAAAGCCAAACTGAATACTGTGTCGGCTTAACTTATCCCCATCAGACTTTTTCAGGTCAAAAGAAGCATCAAATCGACCCCCATATTGATCATTGTTGCTCTCTGCATAGCTGGTAAATGGAACTCCAGGGTTGTACCACATGGAATAAGAGAACAAGTTTTGGAAGAAGTCGCCATTACGCAAACCACCACCCAAAATCACTTGGTCGAGTGTAAATGGATCATTGAAATCAAAGTAGGTGGAGGTGTAACGCGTCAAGATCGGATTAGAGTTACCCGGCTCGAAAGTAACTGCGGTATCACGATAACCGATCAGACGGTACCCTTCTTTACCAGTGACAGAATCTTGTCCATAGAAATAAACAGGCTCGCGGAAGGTTTCAAAGTTTCCGATGTGCCCATAGCGGAATGGATTCCGACCATGATTGCGGTCTTCCTGCCAGCTACGTGTGCGCTGGAAGTCCAGGATAATCGTGTAATAGGCATTATCCAGCACGAATCCTTTCTTACGCTCTGTAGCTTGCTTGGTAATGAAATTTTGGCGGAATTTACCATACACCCGGATATCGTTGTTGTACACTTTCGGGTTGTTCTCCGCATTAAACATGTGGAAGGTGCGGATGTAGGCATTTCTGTCGCTGTAGTAGAAGGAAGAACCTAAGGTTAGGTTAGTGGTCAAGCTAGGCTTGATGTCAATTTTACCATAAAGGTTAACCTCATGCTGATCGTTGTTCAGACGATAATCAACGGTCTCCAGATCATCGAATGTGACAAACTCCGTACTCTTCACCAATCCTTCTCCAAATGTAGATGGACGCAAAGGACGCTCTTTGAGGTCGGCTAATACATCATCCTTAGCTACCCACAATTCTGTGGCAGGTGGATCAGAGTCCTTTTGGTACCGATACAATCCGGAGAACAAGAATCCCACCACCGAACGGGCAGAGTCTGTACCCTTGTATCGCTTCACCAAGGGACCCAATAAACTCAAACGGGCTTCATTGTAGCCGTAGGGGTCCAGAAATTGCGAAGTGAAATATTCTACAGAACCATTGTAGTTGTTGGAGGGCCCTCTGGTGGATACGGAAATAATTCCTCCGGTAAAGTCACCCTGACTGGCGTCCACTCCGGAAGTAATTACGTTTACCTGGTCAATGGCATCAACTGGCAGGTCAACAATACCCGTCAAATCCACACCGTCAATCAAATACTTGGTACCATACCCACGGGCACCGGCAATACTAGGCAACTGTCCATCGTCAGACTGATAGGTAGCCGCGGCATTATTTAATACGCCAACCAAGTCATTTCGAGGCATCTTATCAATCTGCTCTCTACTAATTTTGGTACCCGTTTCCGGCTTACCTTGATCAATAGGAGGTTCCTCATACTTCACCTCTACCACATCCAATTGTGTGGCTTCAGACATATTGAGTCTAACATCATCAAGGAAGGTGGTCCGGTTGGGGCTCACCGCTACATCAGTGATCTTGGTTTTCTTATCCAGGTACGAGACCTGCACTACATACTTACCCGGATCCAGCGGTTTGATGGAGTAGTACCCATCAAAATCCGTAGATGCCCCATTAACCTGATTGTCGTTCAAAAACACAACCACGTTGGCAAAGGGAATGCCTTCGCCCTTCTCATCAACCACCCGTCCGGCAATTTCACCCGTGGATCCCTGACCAAAAGAGGCCAGCGATACCAAAAAGACAGACAAGGTTAGTAGTAGCAATCGCTTCATAGACAAAGCTTTTATCGGAAAATTAAATTGGCGTTAACGAAAGTTAAGGTGTCCAAATATAAAGAACTGACCAGAAACAAATCTATCATCTGCAAGAAAATGACCTTCACTCAACATTTTGCCGTTTGATATTACAAAATCATGATATTCGGTAGTGGGTGAGTATCTTGTCCGCCAGGTAGGTACTCAGTAGCCTATGCGACTCTTTTGTCCAACCTGCAATATGTGGACTAAATACAACACTAGAATAGCCTAAAAGCGCAGAATAGTTGTCATCGGCAAGTAATTTCACCGGTGGCTCTTCGGGTAATACATCCAAACAGGCCCCGATTATCTTGCCTTCATCAAGGCCTCTCCGCAGGGCTGCCAGCTCTACAATCGGGCCACGGGCCGTATTTACGAGCACTATCGGACGTGGCAACCGATCAATAAATACCTCATTTACCCAGTGTCGGGTTTCTTTTGTCAGGGGCGTGTGAAAACTTATCAGATCGGCCCTTTCGATCAGTTCTTCATAGCCAACCTCCTCTACCCAATCGTCACCAAAACCACTTTTATACTTGTCATAAGCCACCACGTGTACCGCAAACCCTCGCCATTTTTGCGCAAAGTACCGGCCCGTGTTGCCAAATCCTATAATACCAATGGTTTTGCCCTGCCACTCAAATCCGCGGTTGGGCTCCCTGCGCCAAACGCCCGATCTAACCTCCCGGTCGGATCGCAACAGATTAGTAGATAGCGCCAGTACCATGGCCATAGCGTGTTCGGCAACGGCATTGCGGTTGCCCTCTGGTGAGTTAAAACATGCAATACCTTTTCTTTCAGCATACGCCACATCAATCGTATCAAGCCCACTGCCTGAGCGGCCTATTACTTCTAGCTTCACGCCTTTGTCGATCAACGTTGACGTCACCTTGGTCTTGGTAGTTACGATCAATATTTCATAGTCGGCCACGGCTGCTTCGACTGCCGCCTGATCCATTGTCGGCTCTTCCGTTACTTGAAATCCGGCATCTCGCATTTGCGCAGCAAAAACAGGATGCATCGGGCAGGTAATGAGGACGTGCTTCATGCTGTAAAATATTCCGTTAAAGCATCAAAATCTTCCACCGACAATGCCTCTGCTCGCAGGCCGGCCCATTGTGCAGGCACTGGTCGCTCTGTGGTTGTCATGGCTTTAAGGGCATTGCGTAAGGTTTTTCTTCGCTGGTTAAAGGCCATTTTCACTACTCTTCTAAAATCCGGGTAGTCACTTTTTATACGTGGTTCAGCCAAGCGGGTCAGTCGCAATACGGCAGAAGTCACCTTCGGTGGCGGGTCAAACAGGTGCGGAGGAATATCGAATAGAACTTCTGCCTCATAAAAAGCAGTCAGCAATACCGAGGTTACACCATATTGCTTGTTTCCCGGTGGTGCAGCTATCCGATCGGCCACCTCTTTTTGAAACATCCCCACAATCTGCGGTATGCGTGATCGCATCGACAAAGCACGAAAGAGTATCTCCGTGGAAATGTAGTAGGGGAAATTACCGATCAATACAAAAGGGTGATCGCCCATCACTTCATCGGGGGTCCACTGCAAGAAATCTTGCTGGATAATGCGCTCCGACAGGGCGGGAAATACCGTCACCAAATGATGGGCAAACCGCTCATCCAATTCGATGACATATAATTGCCGGCTGTACAGGTCAAGCAAGTGTCGGGTTAACCGACCTTCACCCGGACCCACCTCTACTACATAGGTATAAGGGTGAACGGAAGTGATGCTGGCCGCAATGTCATACGCCATATTATCGTCCCGTAAAAAATGCTGTCCGAGTGATTTCCGTTTTTTCAAGAGAGGCTCCCTTTGGCGCGCTGGTAAAACTGGTATCTTTGGTTCCGGACCGGCAAAGGTAGCCGCAATTTCTCGATTGTTGACGCTGAACGAATGATATATGAGTGAAAGACCCACCTTTACAATAGGCATTACCATTGGTGACATGAACGGCATAGGCCCGGAGGTTATCCTAAAGACCCTGGAGGACAACCGGATTATGCACTACTGCCAGCCTGTTATTTATGGTAGCTCCAAGACACTTTCCTACTACAAGAAAATGCTGGATATGGAAGATTTCTCCTTCCATATTGCCAAAGACACCTCACAGCTCAGCCGCAAACACCCCAGTGTCATGAATTGCTGGCAAGAAGAGGTCAACATTACCCCGGGAGATTCCTCATCGGAAATGGGCAAATATGCCCTGATCGCTTTGGAGAAGGCTACCGATGATCTGAAAGCGGGTCACCTGGATGCTATCGTTACGGCACCGGTCAATAAGTTTAACATTCAACAACATGAGCCCAACTTCCGCGGACAGACAGAATACATTACAGCCCGGCTAGAGGAGACCGATAGTATGATGATACTCGCCTCTGACGCTGCCGTGGTAGGGTTGGTTACCACCCATGTGCCATTGCGAGACGTAACAGCCCTGGTAACACCGCAAAAGGTGGAGAGTAAGATTAGGCTGATGGATAAAATGCTCCGCAAAGACATGCTTATTCAAAAACCTCGTATTGCCGTTTTCGGGCTGAATCCGCACGCTGGCGACAATGGGTTGCTCGGTCATGAGGACCAAGAGATTATTCAACCTGCCATAGAGACTTGCCACAAGGATGGCATATTGGTGTATGGCCCCTACCCGGCAGACGGTTTCTTCGGAGCAGGGCACCAACGCAGGTTCGATGGCATTCTAGCCATGTATCATGATCAAGGTTTGGTGGGCTTCAAAGCTTTATCCTTTGGGGCAGGTGTGAATTACACAGCCGGCTTATCAAGAGTCCGCACCTCTCCTGATCACGGCACTGCTTATGATCTGGCCGGCAAAAATGAAGCGTCACCTGACTCTTTCCGCAGCGCCTTATTCATGGCCATCGATATCCTGGGCAATCGCTCCGACTACCAGGAGATGCACCGTAATCCATTGCGCAGACAATCTTTTTCATCAGAGCGTTAGGCGTTTTCTTTTTGTTGGGCTTTTTGTATTTTTGCACTTCTTTCTAAAGTCGGGAGTTGTTGTGGATCACGAACATTTACGTCTTTATGACATCCCGTTCGTGGGTTTGAGCGAAGGTGAACATGCCTACACCTATGAGATAGACCATGTTTTCTTTGAAGCCTTTGATCAAAGTCCCATTCACAACGGTGACCTGTATGTTAGGTTAACACTCGACAAAAAGAAGGAGAGCTTTTTTGTTCTTGATTTTTTTGTGGACGGGACCATCGAAACAGAGTGTGACCGCTGCCTGGATACCATCACCCTGCAGGCACATGGCCGGCAGCAAGTAATGGTGAAATTTGAGGATGAAGCCTCGCAAAAGGATTATGACGATCCGGATGTAATGCTCCTCGAACCTAAGGCCACCCAATTCAATATTGCGCAACAATTGTTTGAAATCATCAATCTGCAATTGCCCATGCGTAAGACTTGTGAAATGGATGCCATAGCGGACAAAACCTGTGATCCGGCAGTGATTGAAAAGCTCCATAAGCTGCAAGAAGAAGATGAAAAACCCATAGATCCACGTTGGGAACAATTGAAATCGATACAAAACAGAAAGTAAAACCATTGCACAATGGCACATCCGAAACGTAAAACCTCCAAGACGCGCAGAGACAAGCGCAGAACCCATGTGAAGGCCTCACAGCCAACTATTGGTGTTGATGCTACTACAGGCGAAGCGCATGTATGGCACCGCGGTTATTTTGTAGATGGCAACTTCTACTACCGTGGCAAGTTGGTCTTCACCGCTGAAGAGGAGTAACCCAATAGCGCAACATACAAGCAAGGATAAGACTATCCCCAAAGCCGGGATAGTCTTTTTTATTGGGGCAAGCGCAATAGCAGTGTCAGCCGTTATTTCCGTAAGCCCTGCATAAAAGCTATTTTTACCCTCCGTTTGAAAACCAAAGCCCACCATGTCAAATCTCAAAGCGGCTATTACAGGTATCCAGGGTTGGGTTCCTGACTACGTGCTGGACAATAAGGAACTGGAGCAGATGGTAGATACCACTGACGACTGGATCACCACCCGCACGGGCATCAAGGAGAGAAGAATACTTAAAGGCAAAGGACTAGGCACCTCCGATATGGCTGTAGAAGCCATCAAGGGGTTGCTGAAAAAGACCAACACGCATCCCGAAGAGGTAGATCTAATCATTTGTGCTACCGTTACGCCAGACATGCAGTTCCCGGCTACAGCCAACATTGTAGCCGATAAGATCGGTGCGAAGAATGCCTTTGGCTACGATCTCAATGCCGCCTGCTCAGGCTTCATCTACGCCCTTACTACCGCTAGCAAATTTGTAGAAACAGGCACCCATAAGAAGGTGATCGTGATTGGAGCCGACAAGATGAGCTCCATCATTGACTATACCGACCGGGCCACCTGTATCATATTTGGCGATGGAGCCGGAGCTGTCATGTTAGAACCAACGGAAGATGAGGTCGGCATTATGGATGCAGTACTGCATGCAGATGGTTCTGGCCGTCATTTCCTGCATCAAAAAGCGGGGGGTTCGGTAAAACCTGCAACAACAGAGACTGTCTTGGCCAGGGAACACTACGTCTACCAGGAAGGTAAGACCGTATTCAAATTTGCCGTATCAGAAATGGCCAATGCGGCAGTAGATATCATGAACCGCAACCAGCTCACTGCTGATGACGTGGCGTGGCTGGTGCCCCACCAGGCCAATAAACGAATCATCGATGCCACAGCCAACCGGATGGGGGTGTCCACCGATAAGGTGATGATCAATATTGAGCGATACGGCAATACCACCAATGGCACTATTCCCCTATGCCTATGGGAATGGGAACATCAATTACAAAAAGGAGACAACCTCGTTTTAGCGGCCTTTGGTGGCGGCTTTACCTGGGGTGCGGTCTACATCAAGTGGGCCTATAACACATAAAAAACCAATACATGGCAACGACAGCAGATTTTCGAAATGGCTTGTGTATGGAATACAAAAACGATCTCTATCAGATCGTTGAATTTCAACATGTAAAGCCGGGAAAAGGAGCCGCATTTGTGCGGACCAAGCTGAAGAGCCTGACCACTGGTCGGGTTTTGGAAAACACCTTCACAGCCGGTGAAAAAATCACCACGGCACGGGTAGAACGGAGACCAGCGCAATTCCTCTACAAAGACGATATGGGGTACAATTTCATGAATGATGAAACCTTCGAGCAAATCACTCTCGAAGAGAGCTTAGTGGATGCCCCACAGTTTCTCAAAGAAGGGCAGCCTGTAGAGATCATCGTTCATGCAGAGACAGAGAAAGTCTTATCTTGTGAATTACCGCAATTTGTTGAATTGCAAATAACATATACCGAACCGGGGGTAAAAGGCGATACCGCCACCAACACCTTGAAACCCGCTACTTTGGAGACGGGTGCAGAAATCAATGTACCGCTCTTTGTGGACAATGAAGACCTGATCAAGGTGGATACCAAGACCTCCAGTTATGTTGAACGCGTTAAAAAGTAACCTATGGGTATGGAATACAAGCAAATAGCAGACCTTGTCAAATTGCTGAACAAATCCAATATCAGTGAACTAAAGGTGAAGGACGGGGAATTTGAGCTGCAACTGCGGACCAAAGAGTATGTGGAAGCCGTGAAAACGAAAAACGTAGTGGCCTCTATGCCTTCTGCACCAGCACCACAGGCACCGGCTGCGCAGCCAGCACCAGCCGAACAGCCTGAGCCCCAGGAGGCAACCCCTGACAAGGCCGCCAGCAAACCAGACGACAGCAACTTAATAACTGTCAAGTCGCCAATGATCGGCACTTTCTATCGTGCCCCTTCACCTGACAAAGATCCCTATGTTAAGGTGGGGGATACAGTTAATAAAGGCGACATGCTGTGCATCATTGAAGCGATGAAGCTATTCAATGAAATTGAGTCTGAGTTTACCGGGAAAATCGTAAAAGTACTGGTGGAAGACTCCAGCCCGGTAGAGTATGACCAGCCCCTTTTCCTACTGGATCCGAACGCTTAATTGTTCACCAAGCAAGTTAGGTTATGTTCAAAAAGATATTGATCGCCAACCGGGGTGAGATTGCGATGCGGGTCATTCGTACCTGTAAAGAAATGGGCATCAAGACTGTTGCGGTTTATTCTACAGCAGACAAGGAGTCCCTCCATGTCCGTTTTGCAGACGAAGCCGTGTGTATTGGTCCTCCTGCCAGCGCAGACTCTTACCTGAATATCCCCAAGATTATGGCGGCAGCCGAAATCACCAATGCCGATGCTATCCATCCCGGCTATGGTTTTCTGGCTGAAAATGCCTCCTTTTCTGAGATATGTGAAGAATACAACATCAAGTTCATCGGACCAGGCCCTGAGATGATCCGGAAGATGGGCGATAAAATCACTGCCAAAGAGACTATGATCGAGGCAGGAGTGCCTGTTGTGCCGGGTTCTGAAGGCTTGATAACCGACATTGCCGCAGGCAAAAAACTAGCCAAAAAAATCGGCTATCCGGTGATGCTAAAAGCCACTGCAGGTGGTGGAGGCAAGGGCATGCGCAGGGTATTTGCTGAGAAAGACTTTGAGAAGGAGTTTCGCAGCGCACAGAAGGAAGCCAAAGCCTCGTTTGGTAACGATGGCATTTACATTGAGAAGCTCATTGAAGAGCCGCGACATATTGAAATTCAAATTGCCGGAGACCAATACGGCAATGTATGTCACCTCTCTGAGCGGGACTGTAGCATTCAGCGCAGGCATCAGAAGTTGGTAGAAGAGTGTCCTTCTCCCTTTGTTGATCAAGCCTTACGTGAAAAAATGGGGAATTCCGCCATCAAAGCGGCAGAAGCCATTAATTACGAAGGGGTGGGTACCGTTGAGTTCCTGGTAGACAAGAATAAGGACTACTACTTTATGGAGATGAATACCCGTATTCAGGTGGAGCACCCGGTGACAGAAGAAGTGATCGACTACGACCTGATTAAGGAGCAAATTAAAATAGCGGCCGGTATCCCCATTACGGGGCGGGAGTATTTCCCAAGGCTCCATGCCATTGAGGTTCGTATCAATGCAGAGGATCCGTATAACGATTTCCGACCTTCACCTGGAGTCATCACTGAATTGCACACCCCCAAAGGACATGGTGTGCGCGTGGATACGCATGTGTATGGCGGTTATGCCATACCGCCCCACTACGACTCGATGATTGGCAAACTGATTACCGTAGCCCAAACACGGGAGGAAGCGATTGCTACCATGAAGCGCGCGTTGGATGAGTTTATCCTGGAAGGGGTAAAAACCACTATCCCCTTTCATAAGCAGTTGATGGAAAACAAGGATTTTGTTGAGGGCAACTTTACGACCCATTTTTTGGAGACTTTTGAGTTGCAGCCGGAAGAGGATAAGGACTAACGCGTAACGGGATCTACCTGTGCCAAGCCATGGATCAGGTATAAAGTATTGGAGCGCACTTCTTTACAAACGTATCGAGGGCGCTTTTT
>CAJXXO010000045.1 GCA_913062655.1 uncultured Bacteroidota bacterium
CGCAGTTAAGTTAATGCCAATCTTCAACTCTCTGATTCAGCAAGTGACCACGATTCGGCACAGCTCTTTTACGGTTTCAGCCGTTTTTGAGGAGCTCGAGCTGCTGGAGCATAAGTACAAGGACTTCAGGGAGAAAATTCTGAAGGAATCGGATCGGATGCCTCTCGAATCGGAAATCAAGATTGAGAATGTGAGCTTTCGCTATCCAAAGTCAGAAGATTATGCAGTTAAGAATATCAACTTGAAGATCGACAAGGGAAGTGCGATTGCTTTCGTCGGGGAATCGGGTGCCGGCAAGACCACTATGGTTGATATCATCCTGGGCTTATTAACTCCTGAAACCGGAAAAATATATGTAGACGGCACTGATATCGAGGACAACCTCAGAGGCTGGATGAAAAATATCGGGTACATTCAGCAGTCCAACTACCTGATGGATGAGAAGATATTTCGGAATATCGCCTTCGGAATTCCTGACCAGGAGATCGATCAGGAGAAACTGAATGTATTTGGCGGTGCCGTATCCATCGGCCACCCGATCGGTTGCTCTGGTGCCCGTATCATCGTTACCCTTACTTCCGTACTGAAGCAACGTAGCGGCAAGCTCGGCTTAGCCGGAATCTGCAATGGTGGTGGCGGTGCCTCTGCCATGGTGATCGAGATGGTATAAATGCCGAATCAATGGGAAAGCCTCTTGCCTCCGCAAGGGGCTTTTTCATTTTAGCCGGTTTGGAAATAAATTGCTCCCTTTGCAAGTTGTAGTACAAAAGCTCACACATGCGTGCATGGATCATCGTACTTTTTTGCAGCCTATCCGGTATCGGCTATGCACAATTAACCGATAGCAACCGAGCTATCCTGCGTATGTACGAAGACAAGATGGTGGAAATGGCGGACACTATGGTCAACTACGAGTTGGAAAAACCGCGCATCACCAATGCCTACTTAATGATTACCATGGTGAAAAATGCGCTGCAAATACCGGGCTCGTGGTACTATCCCTTTGATACCCTGCGAGGGGTGGCCATCACGTATCCGCCCGACAGTAGCTTCCGCACCTTCACCTGGGGGGTGCAGATGGGCAATAAACGCTATCGCCATTTTGGTGCCATACAATACCCGCATGATGAAAAATTGATACTCACCCCGCTTATTGATGGATCCGACTTTATGCAACACAACCGGGAGGACACTATTGTAGACAACAACCACTGGTACGGGGCCATCTATTACAACATTATACAGCGTGATATGGACAGCACACGCTATTACTTTCTCTTTGGCCTGGACCAGAATGATCCGTTCAGCAACCGAAAGCTGATCGATGTGATGCATTTTGCCGGAGAACGACAGCCCATATTCGGTGCTCCCGTTTTTGAGTTTACGGTAGACACCACCGGCCTACCCTACCGTCAGCAGCGATTCTTTATCGAATATGGCGCACTTGGAGGAGCCGGCTTGAACTATGACAATACGTTAGAGCAAATCATTTACGACCACTTGGTGCCGGCCAATCCCAAATCCAGAGGTGTGAAAAGCACCTACATACCAGACGGTACATACGAGGGTTTTGAATGGGAAGGAGACCGATGGTGCCATGTCGAGAAGGTGTTTCACTATGACATTGGCCACCCAGACAACCCGCCTATGCCCGAACCTATTGACTTTGAGCTGCAACGCAAAGCACAGGAAAAAGAGGTGGAAAAAAGGCAAAAAGAGAACGAGAAGAATGATTAAGTCCGCTGCTTCTTCTTCCTGGCAGCCGGGAACAGCACATTATTCAAGATCAGGCGATACCCCGGAGAATTGGGATGCAAGTTCAGGTCTGTTGGTGGGTCGCCAATGAAGTGGCGGTAATCTTCCGGGTCGTGGCCGCCATAGAAGGTCCACATGCCCTTGCCAAACTCTCCATGGATGTAACGTGCCTCGTTGAAAGGCTTCGACTCCCCCATAATCAACACATCACTCTTGAGGTACTGCTTGAGGAAAGCAGTGGTTTGGCCGTAAAAGCCTTTGATGGTACGGTAGTGGTTCTGTGTCAACATCGTAGGAATAGGATCCCACTTGGCAGAGAAATCGAACAAGGTGAAGAAATCTACATCAGGACTTACGGAACGCTGCCGGGTATTGGTGGCGTCAATGGTGGAGTATTCGTACTCGTAGGGATTGCGGCTGATGATAAAGTCTTCAAAGGCAAACGTAGCGGAATAATCCAGCTTCTCCTGCGCTTGTGGGTCGGCTGGATCACCATCAAACATCGACTCGCAGATGTCTACATCCTCTGCGGCCAGGGCAATATCATAGCTATCTGTGGCGGAGCACATGGCAAACAGGTAGCCGCCACCAATCACGAAATCGCGAATTTTCAATGCCACCGCGCGCTTGAGGTGTGATACTTTGTCGAAGCCCCACTTTTGGGCCATTTCCTCATTGCTACGCACCTCTTCCCGATACCACGCTTGGTTGCGCTGACTGGCGTAGAACTTGCCATACTGCCCGGTAAAATCCTCGTGGTGCAAGTGCAGCCAATCGTACTTAGCCAGGTCGTCACTCAGCACCTCATCGTCATACACCACATCGTAGGGTATCTCTGCATAGGTTAATACCAACGTTACCGCATCATCCCACGGCTGCTTGTTCTTAGGCGAATACACCGCAATCTTGGGTTCCTTCTCCAGCTTCACCATGTCCATATTGGCTTCCGGGTCGGCTATTTCCATCAATATATTGTTGTACTGACTTGTAGGTATGACCTCGTAAGAAACCCCTCGTATCACGCACTCCGACTCGAAGGCTTCGTTGTAGTCAAAGGCAAAGCTGCCACCCCGGTAGTTAAGTAGCCAATCCACCTCCACGCCTTTGGCGATCACCCAGTAGGCAATGCCATAGGATTTCAAGTGATTGCTTTGGTCCTCATCCATTGGAATGAGAATGTGGGTGGCTTTAGCCGGTGAAAGGGCTAATCCAAGGCTGATAAATAGGAGTAAAAGCGTGCGCATAGACTATCCGTGTTTTGCGGGGCTATAACGTAAAGGTAAGGGAAGAAATTTCAATGCTAGCCGATTGATTTTCTTGCCTTGTCAACAAAAAAAGCGCCAGTTGTAGCTGACGCTTTGAGCAGTTTGCCGATAGGGATCAGCTCATGTTTTCAATTAGGGCCTCGCCAAATTCAGAACATTTAAGCAGGGTGGCCCCCTCCATTTGTCGCTCGAAGTCGTAGGTTACACGCTTCTGTTCAATCGTTTTCTCCATGGCCCGGTTGATCAGGTCAGCCGCTTCCTGCCAACCGAGGAACTCCAGCATCATCACGCCCGAAAGAATCAATGAGGAAGGGTTCACCTTGTCCTGTCCGGCATACTTCGGAGCCGTACCGTGAGTCGCTTCAAAGATGGCATGCCCCGTCTGGTAGTTGATATTAGCTCCCGGAGCTATACCGATTCCCCCGACTGCGGCTGCCAGTGCATCGCTGATGTAGTCGCCATTCAGATTGAGTGTGGCAATAACCGAATAATCTTCCGGCCGCAACAATATCTGCTGCAAGAAGGCATCGGCAATCACATCTTTAATGATGACCTGGTGCCCCTCTTTTTCCAATACTTGCCAGGGGCCGCCTTCATAATCGCTGGCACCATATTCCTTTTTCGCCAACTCATAGCCCCAGTCGCGAAACTTACCTTCGGTGAATTTCATAATGTTACCCTTGTGCACCAGGGTCACACTAGGCTGCCGGTGCTCAACAGCATAGTCGATAGCCGAACGGACCAGTCGCTCTGTACCTTCAATAGAAACCGGCTTAATGCCCAAAGAAGAGGTCTCTGGGAAACGGATTTTCTGAATCCCCATCTCGTTGATCAAAAAATCTTTCACCTTGTCAGCCTCTGGTGTGCCCGTTAGCCACTCGATGCCCGCATAGATGTCTTCCGTATTCTCGCGGAAGATGACCATGTTGACCTTGTTGGGTTCCTTAACGGGGCTGGGTACACCACGATACCATCGCACTGGCCGCACACAAGCGTAGAGGTCCAGTTTTTGACGCAGGGCTACATTGAGTGAGCGAATACCGCCACCCACGGGTGTGGTCAATGGCCCTTTAATGGCTACCAGGTACTCTATAATCGTATCCAACGTATCCTGTGGCAGCCATTCTCCGGTCTGGTTGTAGGCCTTTTCACCGGCTAATACCTCTTTCCAAATGATTTTCTTCTGGCCTCCATAGGCTTTCTCCACCGCATTCTCCAGCACACGAGAAGCAGCGGCCCAAATATCTGGTCCAGTACCATCCCCTTCGATGAATGGAATAATGGGTTGATCGGGGACTTGTAACTGGCCCTTAGTCAGGCTGATTTTTTCTCCTTGCATAATTGTACCTGCATACTTTAATGAGGGTGCAAAATTACACAATTCCAAGCCGGAAAAGACGATACAAGTCACTATGGAAAAGGAATGGGAGAGGCTACATCGTGGTAAAAACAAACATACCACCACATTCATGTATAATCGAAAATGATATTTGTCTGACTGTCAGCACCTTGGTAATATTACTACACCAAAAGTCATCTGTACCTAAAACCTGACCTATGCTATACCCCATCGTAAATCGCAAGAAGCTCCAGCGCGGGGCTCGCCCAGCCCCCTTCGTTTCGGCCATCATGGCTGTATTGCGTGTCTCCTCCTGTTGCGACAATTGGACCCAGGAGTTTATTGTGGAATTGCTGCCAGAAGGCCGCTACCAGTTTGATTACCGTCAACTCCCATGCGGCAGCTATCGATTTGAATTGTTTGTAGACGGCTTTCACCTGAATGAGCAGCAGATCGAGATCACCGCTTAGCCTGTTTATTCAACTCGTTTGAAATAATAGGTGCGCTGTACGATTCTATTCACCGCCTGATTGGCGTGCAACACCGCATACTTTTCCCCTTTGTATTCAATCCTGTAATCCCACAGCCCGTAGTCAGAACCCTCTTGCTTGCGATAATCTACCTTATCGTAAGCCTTTACGGTTTTACGCAGTGTGCTGTACTTTTTCTTAACGGCAACGTTGCCCACCGGCTGGCCATTATTGACGACACAGATAAGCCTATACTCGGCTGTTATCGCATCAAACAGCGCTGATGGCTCCATGGCTTCAATAGAATCTGCCAGTCGCTGGCAATTGCTACTATTTTGGGCGAAAACAGTCGAAGAGATGACGATCAGAAATACAAGCAGTAAAGGTTTACGCATGGTCTAAGGCCTCGATTGAAAGGTGAATCCACACTATCAACGTCTGATCTTGCAAAACGGTGTGCTCGCATCGTTACCGAAAGCTTAATTTTACAGGCATGAATCCGCACCTCGATCCAGATGACCAGCATTTGTCTTCCACCGAACGGGAGATTGAGAAGGTATTGCGGCCACAGGCGATCGAGGAGTTTACGGGCCAGCCCCATCTGATAGAAAACCTGCGGATATTCATCGAAGCGGCCAAAAAACGAGGAGAAGCGCTGGATCATGTGCTGCTGCATGGCCCTCCCGGCTTGGGTAAGACCACTTTATCGCACATCATAGCCAATGAGCTGGAGGTAGGGTTAAAGATATCCAGCGGACCGGTATTGGAGAAGCCGGGCGACCTGGCCGGCTTGCTCACCAACCTGGAGGAAAACGATGTTCTTTTTATCGATGAGATTCACCGGCTGAGCACCGTGGTGGAAGAATATTTGTATTCGGCCATGGAAGACTTCAAGATCGACATCATGATCGATAGCGGGCCCAGTGCCCGGTCGGTGCAGATCAACCTGAATCCATTCACCTTGGTAGGCGCCACTACACGCTCCGGCTTGCTAACCGCCCCGCTGCGATCGCGCTTTAGTATCAATTTCCGGTTGGAGTACTACAATGTCCCCACCCTGCAAAATATTATCAAACGATCGGCTGGCATCATCAATACTGAGATCACAGAAGATGGCGCCAATGAGATCGCTCGCAGAAGCCGGGGTACACCCCGTATTGCCAATGCCTTACTCCGCAGGATTCGTGATTTTGCGCAAGTAAAGGGTGACGGTGTAGTGAATGAAGAGATCGCCAAATTTGGCTTACAGGCGCTCAATGTGGATGAGTATGGCCTGGACGACATGGACAACCGCATCTTGTCGGCCATTATTGAGAAATTCAGCGGTGGACCGGTCGGTATCACCACCATCGCCACGGCTGTGGGCGAAGAAGCCGGTACCATAGAAGAAGTGTATGAGCCGTTCCTGATCCAGGAGGGATTTTTACAACGCACGCCTCGTGGCCGTGAGACCACCCTGAAGGCTTATCAGCACTTAGGTGTTACCCCACCTAAAGGGGGCGATGTAGGACGGTTGTTTGATTAATTCACAATTTTATTCGCACAACTCGTACTGGCAAAGGAGTACGGCTTGGCTTTAAAGGCATAGCCCATACCAATGATATAGCCCATGGCATCACTTAGTGTTGCATTGCTTTTAAACTGCGGATTGGTATTGATGTCCGCATGCACTTCCAGGTCCACATCGAAGCGGTCGAGTATCTTGGCAATCTTATACGCTACTTCGATAGACTTGGAGACCTCCGTAAGCAGGCGCTCCTTTAAGCTAAGGGTAGACTTCATCCGGTCATTATTGATAAACATAAAGCCCCCTCTGCCTTCGCGTAGAAAGACAATCACCGTGGCAAAATCGATGGTCTTGCCACGTACCTGCGAATCTGTACCGATGCAGACTTTGATACGGTTACCGGCTGCTTGCTCTTGTTCCAATGTGCTGGCGACCAAGTCCTCAATCGGACCTTCCAAACGCTCGCCATTTAATCGTCTCCAATGCATGGGCTGTTGTTTTGTGTAGCTATGTTATTGAAAAACAATGATTTTGCATTTTTGCCTTTTCCACAGGTTGCTTATAATCAGGGGTTTTTCTACCTTTGCACATCCAAAAGCAAGTACAATGAAAAAGGACATTCATCCAGATAACTATCGCTTCGTAGTATTCAAGGACTTTTCTTGCGACTACGCGTTTCTGACCCGTTCTACTATCCCAACGAAGGAAACCATTACCTGGGAAGATGGTAACGAATATCCGCTGGTGAAGTTGGAAATTTCCAGTGAGTCGCATCCGTTCTATACGGGTAAGATGAAGTTTGTTGATAGTGCTGGTCGTATCGATAAATTTAACAAGAAGTACGGTCGAAGAAAATAAACCGTCTTTACGATATGGTTATGAAAGCCTTTCCGTGTGGAGAGGCTTTTTTTATGCCCCTATCCCCTGCCGCCACTTATGTATTTTTGTAGCATGGCCAATACAATTCTATTCGACCCCCCTACCCGAGATCAACTCTTGCCGCTGACCGCTACCCGACCTGTAGCAGACCTGCGCCTCGGGATTATGACGATTCGTGAAAAGTGGACGCATCAGTTGGGCACCACAAGCAGCCTGACACAGCCCTACTTGCAGGACAAGTTTCCGCTTGTCGTCACAGACAACAACTTACTTGTCAATGGTAGTATCATTCCCACCCCTGGCCTGGTAGCCGCACTACAGGAGCTGAAGGATGGCGCTGCCATCTGGTATAACGGTCAGTTGGTGGCTTTGCAAACGAATGAATCGGAAGAGCACCGCCTGCGCCACCTGCTCACCAACCCTCCCCAAGGGCAGGAATGGCCGGAAAAACTACTGCACATCGATCGGCCCTGGCACATCTTTGCCCACAATGGGGGGGCCATAGCACAGGATATTACCCTGCTCGACCTGGACCCCAACCCGGAGGATATCAGCAACAGCAATACCCTTATTGGTGAAGAAATATACATCGAGGCGGGTGCCACCGTGGAGGGGGCTATATTGAATGCCGACAAAGGCCCGATCTACATCGGCCAGGATGCCGAAATCATGGAAGGCTGCGTAGTGCGTGGACCCTTTGCCATGGGCGACCATGCGGTACTGAAGATGGGTGCCAAGATCTATGGGCCTACTACCCTGGGCCCCTACTGCAAAGTGGGAGGGGAAGTCAATAATGCCGTATTTACCGGCTACAGCAACAAAGCCCATGACGGGTTTTTGGGCAATAGCGTAATCGGGGAATGGTGTAATCTCGGTGCCGACACCAATAATAGCAACCTGAAAAACAATTATGCCGAAGTCAAACTATGGTCGTACCCGGAGCAACGATTTACCCGCACTGGCTTGCAGTTCTGCGGGCTCATAATGGGCGATCACAGCAAATGCGGCATCAACACCATGTTTAATACCGGTACGGTGGTCGGTGTATTCGCCAATATCTTCGGAGCCGGCTTTCCGCGCAATTTTGTCCCCGATTTTGCCTGGGGAGGGGCCCATAAAATGATCACCTATCAGATCGATAAGGCACTGGAAGTGGCTGAACGTGTAATGGCCCGGAGGAATATTCCGCTTACCCCAACTGATGTTGCTATCTTACGACACATTTTTAACGAAACCGCCCAATACAGAAACTTTTAACTATGCGACAAACTATTATTGCCGCCAACTGGAAAATGCATAAAACCCTGGAAGAGGGATTGGAATTGGCCGTTGCCATAAAGGCACATTTGCAGTCCGCCCCTACTACCGATAAAATAGCGATTCTCTGTACCCCCTACATCCACCTATTTCATATGGTAGAAACCTTTCGTGAAGTGGATCACATCCATGTTGGCGCACAAAACTGCCATCAAGAGCTGCAAGGCGCCTATACCGGGGAGATTTCCCCGCAACAACTGTCTGCGATGGGTGTGCCGTATGTCATACTGGGGCACTCAGAAAGACGTCAATATTTTGGTGAAGATGAAGCGCTGCTCAAGGCCAAGGTTGATCAGGCACTGGCACAAGAGCTGCAACCTATTTTTTGTTGTGGAGAGCCCCTTGAAGTCCGGGAAACCGATGGACACAAAGCCCTGGTGAAAAAGCAAGTAGAGGAAGCCCTTTTTCATCTATCGGCTGAACAGATCGGTGAAATCGTGATCGCCTATGAGCCTGTATGGGCCATCGGTACCGGCAAAGTTGCCTCACCGGAACAGGCGCAGGAAATGCATGCCCACATTCGTCAATTGGTGGCCGATCACTATGGCACTGCCACGGCCGATAAGCTCAGCATCCTGTACGGGGGCAGCGTAAAGCCCAACAACGCAGCCGATATTTTCCAACAGCCTGACGTAGATGGCGGGCTCATTGGAGGCGCCTCGCTCAAAGCCGAAGACTTTACCGCCATCTATCAGGCCGGATGATACGGGTAGTAACATGCTACCTGACCGGCTCTGAAGCGGAGATGGTCAGTGCACTGCTGATGGAAGCCGGCTTTGAAGGCATTGAAGAACAGGTAGATGCGGTCAAAGCGTATGTAACCATCGAAGCAGCCGATCAGCTCGACCTCGAGGGACATATAGCTGCACTAGCTGCACAATTTGGCTTTACCTACGAGTGGGAAACCCTCGAAGAGGAGAATTGGAATGCCCGCTGGGAAGCTGACTTTCAACCGGTAGCCATCGAAGGCCGTTGCCAGGTCAGGGCCTCCTTTCATCCTGCACAGCCCGAATGGCCCCATGATATTGTCATCAACCCCAAAATGTCTTTTGGCACCGGCCACCACGCCACAACCTATCAGATGATTCAACGTATGTTGGAGCTGGAGTGGTCGGGCAAACGTATATTGGACTTTGGCTCGGGTACCGCTGTACTGGCCATACTGGCGGAGCAACTGGGCGCTGCCGAGGTAGATGCAATAGACAATGATGCGTGGGCGTTCGAGAACGCGAAGGAGAACCTCAACCTGAATCATGCGCAACATATACGCCCCTTAATGGGCACCCTGTCCGACCTGGTACAGGAATCACCCTATGATGCGGTGTTGGCCAATATCAACCGGCAGGTGCTGCTCGACTCGGCACAGGATTTGCGTCAGCTATTAGCACCGGGTGGACTACTGCTGATGAGTGGGCTGCTCGATACGGATAAAGAACGGGTACTCGAGTTGTACCGGAATAATGGATTTAGCTTAGTATGGGAAGGCCAGCAAGAACAATGGCTTTGCCTCCAATTTGAATAAATGCCTATGCTTCGATTTGGCTTGCTTGTATGTTTGCTTTGGGGTGGATTTACCTTGTCGGCACAAGTCAGTAACCCTGACTCGCTCTCTGCTGGCGAGCTGGTAGATGCCATCGCCAACCAACTGGGTGAGATCAAGCGGCCGGAGCCCAAGGAAGTGGCCGGTCAACTGCAAGAGCACTATGAAACCGGCACCCTCACCGAGCAACAGGCCAGACAAGTGTATCGAATTTTCAGCCGGCTGCAAGCCGATCGATACCGCTTGTATCCAGACATCACCTTGTTTGTAGAGTCGGTCAATCAGGGCGTACGCAACCCACAGAAAGCCCCGCTATTCAAGCAATGGCTGAATGTTATGCAAGACATGCTTACCCTGGCTGACGTCAGCAGGCGCAACATCAATCAGTTCATCGAATTTTCCGTGCCCTTTTTCCGCTCCGGTTTGCTCTATGCCAGCTCCACGCGAAACTGGATGGCAGAAGATGATCAGTTTCAATTCAAGTTGGTAGACGGCCAACCTGTCATTCAGTATAGCACCCTCACACTAACCGGTTTTACGGAGGGTGACACGCTACACGTTTACAACACGGCCGGGCAGTTTTTCCCCCTCACCAATACCTGGCAAGGTACCACCGGTACCATTCGCTGGGAAGGTACGGGCCTGGACCCACAAAAAGTGTACGCCAACTTTGGGCCCTATGTCATCGATGTGACAAAAAGCGAGTTTACCGTTGACAGTGCACAGCTACATTACACAGCCGTTTTTTCCGACCTCGTAGATGGACAGGTCACCCACAACCTGCGTATCAATCGCAGTGCAGCCAACAACAAATACCCGGCTTTTCAGTCGTACGAAAAGCGAATTCGGCTGAATGACTTTGTGAAAGGAGTGGACTATGAAGGAGGCTTCCGGTTAGAGGGGGCAGAAATACAGGGCTATGGCACCGCAGAGCAACCAGCCATATTGTATTTCAAGGATGAACGGAACGAGGTGCAACTCCAAACCCGGGCAGAAGCCTATTCCATCAAACCAAGAACGATTGCCTCTTCCCGCGCAGCCATGGTATTGTACTTTGGGGAAAATGACTCGATTACCCACCCGGGTATTGTATTGAAGTATCTGGTAAACGACCGCCAATTGATTGCCACACAAGGGAAGTCAGGCATCGGTCAAGCGCCATTTTACAACTCTTACCACAACCTTGAGATGGACTTCGAGCGGCTGCTTTGGGACCTCGATGAGCCGGTAATGAATATGACACGGGTGCTGGCAACGGCCGAGACACCTGCAAATTTCTCTTCGGATAACTTTTACGATTTTGACACCTACGACAGCTACAGAGGAGTGCTCAGCTACAACCCCATCCAACAACTGTTCAAGCTCAAGCAAGGGTATGGCACTGATAATATCCGGGCCGAATTTGTGGCGCGTGCGTTCAACCCCAATCTCTCAGTACCTCAAGTAGAAGGCCTCCTGTATCAGCTAGTGGCGGATGGTTTTATTCGCTACGATGCGGCCAATGGCATGGTGCAGATACTACCCAAAGTGGACCGGTACGAACTCGCGAGCCGGAAGGCGATCGACCACGACCATATCCGCATGAAGTCCGAAACCGACACCATAAATGCAGCGATCAACCTGGTCACAAGAGAACTGGATATCAATGGGGTCTATGCTACTACGCTTAATGCAAAGCATTTTGTACATACCTTTCCTCGCAAGGGCGACATCAAAGTATTGGAAGGCCGCGACCTGCAATTTGGTGGTACCATGTTTGCCGGTAAGCTTGACCTCCACGGCAAAGACTATTACTTCGATTACGATGCATACGAAGTGGACCTCCGCGATGTTGACTCAATGGTGATCAACATTGAAACAGAAGAGGTGGATGAATATGGAGAACCGATCTTAGAGCCCATCAAGACGGTCTTCTCCGGCCTTAGTGGTAAATTGATACTGGACGACCCCAACAATAAGGCCGGTTATCAGGACTTACCCGGCTACCCTAAACTCATCAACGACACCTCCTCATTCGCCTACTACGACAACAGCCCCGGCTTCGACTCGGCTGCCTACAACCGGGATGATTTCTTCTTCGAGATTGACCCGTTTGAGATCGATAGCTTAAATGATTTTCAATTTAGTAAACAGACCTTCACCGGGGCGTTCAATTCAGGAGGCATCTTCCCGGAGATCAGGCAGGATTTACAACTCCGTGAAGACAATTCACTCGGCTTCAGCACAGCAACTCCTGACACTGGCTTCCCCATGTACAAAGGACTTGCCCGCTATTACCAAGGCATTGACTTGAGCAACCGAGGCCTCCGCGGTAGTGGACAGATCGATTATTTGAATGCATCGATCGAGTCGCGCGATTTTCTCTTTACCACCCAGTACACCCAGGGGGTAACAACCTCCTTTAGCATGGAAAAAGCGGTGATCGATACGGTTCATTTTCCGGAGGTACGAGCCGATAGTGTGGGCATCCATTGGCGCCCCTATGAAGACTCCATGTTGCTAACCATGATTGATAATCCCTTTTACCTGTTTGGTGACGTGGCTACGCTCCGCGGTCAACTCAACCTGCGCACTACCGGGCTCGAAGGACGGGGTACAGCGGAGTGGTCGCAGGCCTTGTTCCGGGCCGACTCTATTACTTTTGGCGGCTCCTCCATGCGTTCGGATACCAGCAGTGTACGCATCAAATCCGGTAACCCG
>CAJXXO010000046.1 GCA_913062655.1 uncultured Bacteroidota bacterium
TCTTCTTTTACTTCTTCAACTACTTCTTCGTCTACTTCTTCAACTACTTCTTCGTCTACTTTTTCATCAGTTTGTTCTTTCTCTTTTACTTATTCCTCTTCAACTACTTCTACAGCATTTACAAGGGTCGTAAAGTGAAGGAAGAGAATCCATACCATGCGACTACACTGGAGTGGACTACACCCATCAATCCGGGTCATGGTAACTGGAAAGGGGAGATTCCTACGGTATATCGTTGGCCATATGATTACTCTAAGGATGGACGCGATTTCATTCCACAGACCGAGCCGCTTACGGCCGATGAAATGCAAGAAGAAGAGCACGAAAAAGCAGAGGCTTAACCAAAATATATTCCGTCATTGTAGTGATGCAGCGAGAAAAGACATACACAACCACGATAGCAGAACGTCTTTCGGCCAAACTGGCCGATTACAAGCAATTGGTGAAGTTCAGACTTACTTCTATCGTGGTCTTTTCCGCTGGCATGGGGTATTTACTGGCGGCCCCGGGTGCCATCGAGTGGTCAGGTTTGCTGCTGATTGGGTTGGCGGGCTTTTTTGTCACCGGTTCTGCCAATGCACTCAATGAGATCATTGAGAAGGACTATGACAAATTGATGAAGCGTACGGCCAACAGGCCTTTACCGACCAACCGCATGTCCACCGTTGAGGCCCTGTTAATGGCGGGGCTGATGGGGGTTGCGGGTATCTTTTTGTTAGCCACCCAGTTCAATTATTTGGCGGCATTGATTGGCGCCTTATCGTTGCTTAGTTATGCCTTTATCTACACGCCACTCAAGCGAATCTCCAACATTGCCGTATTTGTGGGCGCCATTCCTGGTGCCTTGCCACCCATGATTGGTTGGGTAGCTATGACGGGCAGTATTACGCTAGAGGCTTTCATCCTATTTAGCATTCAGTTCTTGTGGCAGTTTCCACACTTTTGGGCTATTGCCTGGGTAGCGCATGATGACTACACGCGTGCTGGTTTTCGTTTGCTGCCTTCTGAGGGCGGTAAAACCCGACAGAGTGCATTGTATAACATCGTTTACATCCTATTTCTGATTCCGGTGAGTTTGTTGCCTTTTATTCTGGGCTTCAATGGCTGGGTCAGTGCGATACTAATTGCAGTAGTTGGCCTGCTGTTTTTGCTACAGGCTTACAAGCTGTATACCGATTGTGATAACAAAGCCGCCAAGCAATTGATGTTTGGTTCATTTGTCTATCTACCCGTGGTTTTTTTAGCCTTGGTATTTGACAAAGTATAAAACAATGGAAGTGACTTTATCCAGAACACCGGAAAACCAAGCCTTGTATGCGCAGCGATTTGCGCTGTGGATCGCTATTGCGGCCATGGTAATGATGTTTGCGGGGTTCACTTCGGCTTACATTGTTAAGAAAGGTGACGCAGAAACGTGGGTAAATTTCAATCTACCGGATATCTTTTACCTAAGCACAGCACTGATTGTGCTGAGTAGTGGAAGCATGCACTGGGCGATGGTGAGCTTTAAGCGCAATCAGATGAAGCGCTATCGGACACTCATTGCAACCACCTTATTGCTGGGGTTGGGGTTTATCGGCTCACAAGTAGCCGGCTGGCAAATGCTAGGGGCGCAAGGATTTAACCTGACGGCTGAGGTTTCAGCCGACTTTTTCTATGTTATTTCTGGTGCCCATGCGATCCACGTATTTGGCGGATTGGTGTTGCTGCTGGCGGCATGGTCGGGCATTCACGGGAAACTGAAGAAAGGAACCGCTGACCTAATGAACAACCCAACACCAGAGAAAAGGAAATTCAGGGTAGAACTGACGGCTACGTATTGGCACTTTGTTGATGCGTTGTGGATCTATCTCTTTATATTTTTGCTATACAATCATTCCTAAACCCATACCAGTATGGCTACTGCGACAGATACCATAGTTGATCAGCAGGCACAGCAGCAAGAGACGCAGTTGTGGAGTGGCGGTAAATCGCCATTCAAGACGAGCTACGGTAAGCTCATGATGTGGTACTTCCTACTTTCGGATGCCTTTACTTTTGCTGCCTTCCTGATCACTTATGGCGCTATTCGATTTTCAATCGGACAAGAAAACTGGCCCAACCCGGCCAAGGTATTTGATGCCTTTCCCTTGTTGGGGCATGGCTACCCGCTGATGTTCGTATCGTTGATGACCTTTATCCTGATCATGAGTTCGGTATTTATGGTCCGCGCGGTACAAGAAGGGCAGATGATGAATAAGAAGGGTGTGGTCATGTGGCTTGGACTTACCATCATCGGAGGATTGGCCTTCCTGGGCTGTCAAGCCTACGAGTGGTATCACATGATTGAGTTGGGTATGCATGGAGAGCCAGGCGGTATGACCATCACACAACCTATTACTTACTACACGGGTGCCCACCATACCGGTGAGTTATTTACCGGTCCACTGGCATTCGGACACTTATTCTATGCTATCACCGGTTTTCACGGCTTCCACGTATTTACGGGTGTAATGATCAACATTATCGTATTCGTAAATGTGTTGGCCAATACTTACGAAAAGCGAGGCCACTACGAAATGGTAGAAAAGGTGGGCTTGTACTGGCACTTTGTAGATTTAGTCTGGGTCTTTGTATTCCTTGGCTTTTACCTGTTGTAAACCGGATAAACCGTATCGACTATGATGACGCAAGAAGAATATAAACATCACGTTTCCTCCGTTTGGAAGGCCACCGGTATTTTGGCGGCCGTTACCATTGTAGAAGTGGTAATCGCCCTTATTTATGATAATTACTTCCCTGACAGCGGTTTGCGCATGGGGCTGAACATTTTCATGATTGTAGCCACCTTGGTAAAGGCCTTCTACATTGTAGCCGTATTCATGCACTTGAAGTATGAGCGGAAAGCATTAGCCTTAACGATATTGATGCCATTGGTATTTCTCGTCTGGTTTATCATAGCATTCGTTTGGGAAGGTATTAGTTGGTACAACCTACGCATATTTTAATGGCACTTTCTCAAAAAAAGATACTGACCACCATTATGGTGGTCTTTCTTTTGGTACTCCTGCCAATGGGCTCTTATTACTTCCTCAGCCAGGGGAAAGATTTGTGGGATAAGCGGGAAGTAGCTGACTACACATTGACTGACCAGGCGGGCGAGACATTTGCATTGGCTCAACTGGACGGAAAAGTGCACGTGGCTGCATTTCTCTTCAGTAGTTGTGCGTCTCCTTATTGCCAGGACGTACTCGCTACACAAGCCTATCTACAGGAAAAATTCCGAAACGAGGATGACTTTGTGATGTTGACCATCACCATCGATCCTGAAGTAGATAGTGTAGCTACCATCCGCGCATGGGCTGACTCCGCGGGGGCGAAGTATGGGAAGTGGATGTTCCTGACAGGCGAGAAAGAGGCCATACAACGTGTGGCCGTTACCAGTTATTCAATCACCAAATTGCGCTTCAGAGAGGAGCGATTTTCAAAAATAAAAGCGAGCCCCAAACTGGTGCTAATCGGGCGGGATGGCTATATCAAAGGCTATTACAAAACCGGTGAAGATGATCGGGAAGAGTTGGTAGAAGCGATACAAGCACAACTAAACCCGGCCGAATAAGCGAACCGCTCCTGTGCTTTCGCTGTTTGCTTTTCATAATGGAAAGAATATGCTGAATCAAGAATATCTGGCTGCAAAGCAGAAGGTGCTTACCAAGATAATCGTGGCCGTCTCTATCGCTATCCCGGTCGTTGTAGCGATTCTTTTGTTTACGGCAGCCCCTGAAGTGGAAACGAGTATCGATTTGAAGCTTTTGCCGAAGTTTCATGCCATACTCAATTCTTTAACTGCCATTTGCTTAATGGTAGGGTTTGTCTTCATTAAGCAGCGCAACATCGTGGCGCACAAAACCGTCAACCTGTTTGCCCTATTGTTTTCGGTGCTTTTTCTGGTGTCGTATGTGGTGTACCACTCTTTAGCTGAGTCTACCTCTTTTGGCGGTGAAGGTGTGATTCGATATGTGTACTATTTCATCTTAATCACCCACATTATCCTGGCGGCTGTAATAGTACCCTTGGTGCTGTTTACCTTTTTGCGCGCACTCACCAGCCAATTTGATAAACACAAAAAGATTGCACGGTGGACCCTTCCATTGTGGCTGTATGTGGCTATTACAGGCGTGATCGTATACCTGATGATTTCTCCCTATTATGCTTGAATTTGGTAAACTGAAACACTACCTCAACCGTTTCTTCGGTATGAATCGTACTTACTGGATAACAGGTCTTATCTTGTTGTTGATGCTTTTTGCCGCCATGGAGCCGGCTATGGCACAGTGTTCGATGTGTAAGGTGACAGCAGAAAGTTCTATAGAGGACGGTAAATCCAGTATAGCGCTAGGCCTCAATACCGGTATTCTATACCTGGCTTCTTTTCCCTACTTGTTGATTGGTATCCTGATCTTTCTTTGGTACAGGCGCTACAAGCGCAAGCAGTTGTACGATGCATTGGAACTCAATCAGGACTGACAAGTCGACTCTTCGTCCAATTCATAGCAAGGAAAACGCTCCTTTAACACCGACTTTTGCTTCGACATGTAAGCATACTTAGAGGCTTTTCCCGTATCCCAATGATGGCGATGTTTCTCCTTTTCCTCTTCCGGTAAGTGTAAGAATTCCTGGCAGTCGTCAGAGCAACACCCTTCATACTTCTCCCGGCATTCATCGCATTGGATGAACAGAATGTGACAATCTTCATTCAGGCAATTGGTATGGGTATCAGCCGGTTGACCGCATTGATGACAATGGCTGATGATATCGTCTGATATTCGCTCCCCCAGCCGCTCGTCAAACACGAAGTTTTTGCCCAGGTATTTGTTATCCAATTGCTTGGTTTTGATTTGGCGGCTATAGTCAATAATACCCCCATGCAATTGATTGACATCCTTGAACCCGGCATGCTTGAAATAGGCACTGGCTTTTTCACAACGAATGCCGCCTGTGCAATAGAGTACAATCTTTTTGTCCTCTTTTCCGCGAAGCTTTTCCACCATTTCAGGTAGTACATCTCTGAAGGTAGCACCTTCCGGTCCTATTGCTCCATCAAAATGGCCCACCTCATACTCGTAGTGGTTACGCATGTCTACCACGATGGTGTCATCTCCTTGCACGGCAGCATTGAATTCATCCGCACTCATGTGATGACCTACGTTGGTTACATCATAGGCATGGTCGTCCAACCCATCGTTTACAATCTTGGGCCGCACCTTTATGATGAGCTTGTAAAAGGATTTGCCATCATCTTCCACGGCTACTTTGATCGGTATATCCTTTAGCTCAGGGTGCTGATTCAGCTTTTCCAAAAAGGTATCGTAGTTGTGCTCCGGCACACTCATTTGCGCATTGATGCCTTCCTGGGCGACATAAATTCGACCGAAGCAATTGAGGGCTTCCCATTCTTGGTATAAACGATCGCGGAAGGCTTGTGGGTCCTCCAATCGAATGTAGCGATAAAATGAAATGGTGATCCGATGGAAGGGTTCTTCCATCAAACGTTGTTTCAAAATGCGTCTGTCAACACGATTATGCAGTGCCATAGCAGTAACCTTTTGACGGTCAGTAAAATCAGGGGGCAAAGTTAGCCAAAATTCGCCCCATGCCGTTGTCCGGCCGGATATTTGTCCAACAAGGGATCCACTATGCGAAACCACAAAGGGGGTAGGATCAGCAGGTAAAACATGGCAAAATAACCTACCGGTAGCTCAGGGCTTTCAGCATGCGATTCCAGCTTATGGTACGGCTTTGAGGCTTTCATATGATGATCGGCATGCCGTGACAATTCTACCAAAGTGAAGCGACTGGTTAGCGTGTCACTTTGCCAGGCATGATCGTGCGTGAACTTTTGTCCCTTTTCGCGGACCAATCCATAGTGCTCTCCGTAATTCACAGTTTCGAGGAGGAAGAATGCAATAAAGCTTTGCCCTAAATATACTGCCATCACCAAAGGGGAGAGCAAAAGGGCTAGGCCCACAGCTATGGCCACTTGTGCCACGGCCGCCCGAATAACGAAATTGTGCCAACCGTAGGGTGCCTTTTCTTTCTTTTGCCAGCGCTTAGCCTCTATGTGCAGCGCACTCTTCCATTGTCCGGGTAGGGTACGGGCAAAGTAGGCGTAGAAATGCTCTCCTCTTCGTGCAGTGGCTGGATCGTCCCATGTTCCCACATTCCGATGGTGTCCCCGAATGTGCTCTACATAAAAATGGGTGTAGTTGACCAACAGAAGATTCCAAATGCCCAGGTTTTGCCACCACCGCTGTTTACGATGAATCAACTCATGTGCCACCGTAATACCGCTCACGCCTGCATTTAACCCGGTACTTACCATGGCGCCCCATAGGGCATGGCCTTGCACGATACCGCTATGCACACTGTAGAGTAATGTGACAATAGCAGTGGTATGCAAGAAAACATTGAGCAATAAAATCAAGTCGGGCACAGTAGCACTATCTACAGGGCGCGAACGCTTATCAGTTGGGGCTACCACATCAAGTAGAGGCAAAAGCCCAAGGGTGAAGAGGGCATTGCCCCAGCTCCAGAAACCACCTGTCAGATTGCCGGCAACTACGATCAGGCCGGGAATAAGGCTTGGTAAATATCGCCACCCACGCATCATCAGTCGTTTACCTAAAAATAACCGATTTCAGTGGAAAATCATCTGCTTACGGCAACCACTTAATGGTACAACCAATGGCTTTCGTCTCAGCAGGAGAGGGGCTTTCCCCCGCTTTTACGGCTGCTATGGCGTCCTCCAAATAGGTCTTATCCACCGCATCTGCATCCATCGGGCTATCATCTATTGCGCCAATGTAGTGCACGGTAAAGGTTCCATTACCTTCTGTTGCAAGCAGGTAAACGTGTGGTGTTTTAGTAGCGCCATAAGTTCGGGCAATTTCCTGGGTTTCATCTACCAGATATGGAAAGGTGTAGCCCTTCTCGGCTGCTCTTTCTTGCATTTTGGGAAATGCATCTTCTGGCACCCGGTTGGGGTCATTGGGGTTGATGGCCACCACGGGAAAACCTTCACTCGCATAGGCCTTATCCAATGCGATGATGCGCTGCTCATAAGCTTTGGCATAGGGACAATGGTTACAAGTGAAAATAACGATCACGCCCTCTTCATCAGCGTAATCGGTGAGGCTCACCATCTTGCCGTCCACGTTTTTCAAGGTGAAATTGCGGGCCTGATCACCCACACTATATCCTTGCGCCAAAAGCGACAAAGAAATCAAGGAAAGGAAAACAACACTCAAAAGATTCTTCATAGTCTATTCCATTAAAGGGTCTATAATGTCATGTAACGAGGAAAGCGTGAATTCCCGTTCATAAAAAGCACGGTATCCACTCGCTGGGTGATATACGAGGGTAGCAGGAATGGCCCCCGACCACTCCTCGGCTATGGCCGGGATAAATACATTCGGGTCTTTCTCATTCAGCAACCAAGTCCTTGCACTAAGGGCTTGCTTTTCCAGAAATTGGTCAACCATGGACAACTCCTTGGGGCGGTTCACTGATACGAAGATCAAGGAAAAGGCTTGATCCTTGTAATGGTCAGCCAATGCCTGAAAGTATGGCATCTCTTTGATACAAGGCTTACACCAGGTTGCCCAGAAATTGATCACATAAACGGTGTCATGTTTTGACGTTGCCAATGCGGTTACAGTTTCCGTAGACACCATTCGGGTTTGTCCATACAGTTGAGCTGATGCCCATATCAATAGCACTACAAGGGTACCGCGTGTAATTGCCATAAGCAGAAAAATGAAACGAAAGATAACGACAAATATTATCACATTTCAGTGTGCTGGTCTTCAGTGTTATGGGTATGCAAAGGGTAGGTAAGTGTTTTTCTATTTGTGTATAAGAATGTTTTTTTATCTTTGAATGCGTATACCAGAAGAATCATATGAAATACCCCAAGTCATCAGATGCTGCTGGCACATCCTGGAGGCATACCGCCACTCAGCCGTTTAGGCCCTATCCGAATAGTCAAAGGGGACAAGAGAAAACCGAACTGCATGGCCTGTCCATCCCGGATCCCTACAGGTGGTTGGAGCAAAGTGATGATAAAAAAACACAGGCGTGGGTTGCCCAACAGAATCAATATACCCAGGCTTACCTGGAAGCGCATGCTAAAACAGTGCGGGCGCAGCTACAGCAGCGCTATAAAAAGTATGTATCCTTCATAAAGCATTCCTTACCTAGCGTTCGAGGCGACTATCACTTTGAACTGCGAAGGCTGCCTGGGTATGAGCAACCGCTCCTGATTGTCGAAGAGGGGAATGACTTTCAACTACTCTTCGATCCCACACAGGAAAATGCCGAAGGCCATGCGCAAATACTGGACTTTGAACCGAGCCACAACGGAGCGTGGGTCGCTGTGCAATGGGCAGTAGCCGGGAGCGATCATCGCCATTGGGGTATTGTAGAAACCTCCACCGGCCAACGCGTATACACCGGGGCGGAGACGCTTCGATTTACCAACTTCTGCTGGGATGAGCACGGGGTCTATTTTATGGTATGGGACAATGAGTCTACATGCCGGCTACAGTACCTGACGGTGGAAAATGGTGCATTTGACGTACAGACAGCTTTTACCTGTACCGACCTTAAGTGGGACTATTGCCAATTGTCGGTAGCGCCAAGCGGACAGTATATCCTCATCGAAGCTTTTCAGGGTACACTTGGCAATACCTTGTGGTGCTGGGATAAAAACAGTACTGAAGCAACTTGTCTCGAAAGCACAGTAAAGGGTTTTACTGAAGTAGTGGGCTTTTTCCAACAGGAGGTCTACCTGCGTTCCAATAAAACGGCCTTGAATTTCTCATTGCAGGCCAGGCATTTAGAGACGGGACAGACAAGAGAGATACTAGCGGAGCAGGAAAAGGCTGTTTTGGAACGGGTTATCCCTTTGTCCAAAGGTTTTGTTGCTTGTTATCAAGAAGAGGCAGTGCATCGCCTGATTCATTTTGACTGGGACGGTCAGGTAGGCCGTCCAATTGACTTACCGCCTTTTACCGCTATCAGTGGTGTAGCTGTCGTACCCGATAGTGATGCTTTCTATCTCACCCTTTCCAGCTTCACACACCCTGAATGGGTGTACTTATACACACCCTACCAACTGCAACCCGTGGCAACGCCTGAGATTCCGGGATTTCACGTGCCACTTACGGTAAGCCAGGAGCAATACGTGAGCTTCGATGGTGCCACGGTGTCTTTATTTGTCATTCACAAGGAAGGGCTCTCACGAAAACAACCCCATCCATGTTACCTCTATGGCTATGGTGGGTTTGGTATGAGTATGCTACCGAGTCTGCGGTTGGGGTGGTTGCCATTTCTGGAAGCAGGAGGGGTAGTGGTAGTCGCCCACATCCGCGGGGGAAGTGAGCAAGGCCGACATTGGCATGAAGCGGGCCGGGGAAAGCAAAAGCATGTGGTATTCAAAGACTTCATTGCAGCAGCAGAACACCTTATCGATAACAAGTGGACCACCTCCCAGCAACTGATCATAGGCGGCCGGTCCAACGGAGGCCTGTTGGTAGGAAGCGTCATGACGCAGCGACCAGAATTGGCCGCAGTCGCTTTGCCGGGCTCCGGCCTGATGGATATGCTTCGTTACGAGCAATTCACCGTTGGGCATTTCTGGACGGATGAGTTTGGATCGGTAGCCAATGAAGAAGATTTTCAACAATTACGCACCTTCTCCCCTTTGCACAATATAAAACCCGACACCCACTATCCGGCTACCTTTATTACCACTGGCGATAAGGACGACCGCGTAGTACCTGCACACAGCTATAAGTTTGCCGCCAGCCTGCAGTATCATCAGGCGGGCAAAGCGCCAATTTTGCTCCGGGTAGCCCGTCAGGCGGGGCATGGCAAAGGCAAACCCATGTCGGAGATGATTGAAGAACAAGCTGACCAATGGAGCTTTGTATTCAGCCAATTGGGCTTGACACTTCCCGAGTGACTTTTTGGCTATTTTTACGATCTAATCAATTCCGATCGTATGAAACGTCTGATCTTAGCCGCCTCCGTAGCGGTACTGCTATGGCAGTGTGACACCCAAAAAGAAGAAACACCCATGTTGAATTACCCGGAAACGAAGAAAGTAGGGGTAGTGGATACCTATTTTGGTACACCTGTACCCGATCCCTACCGTTGGTTAGAAGATGACCGGTCAGCAGAGACAGAAGCCTGGGTAAAGGCACAAAATGAAGTTACCTTCGGCTATCTCAATAGCATACCCTATAAGGATGACATCAAGCAGCGGCTGGAGGCCTTGTGGAACTATCCCAAGCGTTCTGCGCCCCGCAAAGACGGTGGTTACTACTTTTTTTACACCAATAACGGGCTGCAGAATCAATATGTCCTCAATAAACAAGATGATCTGGATAGCGACCCCGAGGTATTCATCGATCCCAATACATGGTCGGAAGATGGTACGGTAACGTTAGCTGGGTTCAATGTAAAAGATGATGGTACCTATGCCGCCTATGGTATTCAGCGCAGTGGTTCCGACTGGGTAGATTACCAGGTGATGAGCATGGAAAATCGCCAGGATGTGGGTGATACCATTCGCTGGATCAAGTTTGGAGGGGTAAGCTGGTTTGAAGATGGATTCTTTTATAGCCGTTTTCCTGCACCGGAAGAGGGAGCCGAATACTCTTCGCAAAACCAAAACCAAGCGGTGTACTACCACAAGTTGGGAGAACCACAATCAGCCGATAAGCTGATCTACGAAGATCCGACCAAGCCACTGCAATACAAGTTTGCCGGTACTACCGAGGATGAGCACTTTCTCATCCTGAACCTAAGTGAGGGTACCAGTGGCAATCGGTTGGCCATTAAAGACCTAACCCAAGGTATGGATGCCCCATTTGTATTCCTTAATGAGGGATTCGAAAATGACCACTCCATCATTGATCATATAAATGGTGATTTGCTAATCTATACCAACCTGAATGCCCCTAATTATCGACTGGTGAAGGTGGATGCGGCCAATCCTACTACTGACAATTGGGTGGATGTATTGCCAAACCAGGAGGATAAAGTGCTTTCAAGTGTACGCGTTCTAAAAGGCAATCAATTGCTGGTACAATACATGGAAGATGCCAGCGACTACTTATATATCTACGATTATGACGGCAACCTGAAGAAAGAGATTGCATTGCCGACCATTGGTTCTGTAGGTGGCGTCAGCACGGACAAGGAGGATGATTTCTTCTTCTATTCCTTTACGTCATTCACCTACCCGTCCGTTATCTACAAGTACGATCTCAATACCAATGCGCAAGAGGTGTTTTTCCAGCCGGAGTTGAAGTTCAACCCGGATGACTATGAGACGAAGCAGGTCTTTTTTGAAAGCAAGGATGGTACACAGGTGCCGATGTTCCTTACCATGAAGAAAGGCCTGGAGCTGGACGGTCAGCGTCCGACTTACCTGTATGCCTATGGCGGTTTCAACATCAGTCTGACCCCTTCCTTCAATCCTTCCAACTTGATCTTGATGGATCAAGGTGGGGTATATGCCCTGGCTAACCTTCGCGGTGGTGGTGAGTATGGCGAAGCCTGGCACAAGGCGGGTATGCTGCAAAACAAACAAAATGTGTTTGATGACTTCATTGCTGCCGGAGAATATCTGATCAATGAAAAGTACACCTCCAGTGATAAACTGGCCATTGCCGGTGGCTCCAATGGTGGATTATTGGTAGGTGCTTGCATGACACAGCGACCAGAACTGTTCGCGGTCGCCTTTCCTGCCGTAGGTGTAATGGACATGCTGCGCTTCCACAAGTTTACCGTTGGCTTTGGTTGGGTAGTGGAGTATGGCTCCAGTGATAATGAAGAGGATTTCAAGAATTTGTATGCTTATTCACCATTGCATAACCTGGAAGAAGGCGTGGAATATCCCGCCACTATGGTCACCACCGCTGATCATGATGACCGCGTGGTGCCGGCACACTCTTTTAAGTTTGCCGCTACGCTGCAGGAAAAACATGCCGGAGAAAATCCGGTACTGATCCGTATTGAAACGAAAGCCGGACACGGTGGCGGAAAACCGGTATCGATGATCATTGAAGAACAGGCCGATAAATGGGCCTTTATGTTCAAGAATACGAATGTCGATTACAAATAACATGAAAGCCTCGCACAAAGCGGGGCTTTTTTTATGCTATGCCACTTGGGTCTGCATCTAATGGACATGAAACGATGGCTATTGCTGTGTTGGTTGGCTGGACTCACAGTGTCAGGTTTGGGTCAGGCTCTGTATTGGTCCAAGGGCGACCATTTGGCGAACTGGATTGTGGCAGATTCCTACAGCTATGTTTTATACGATACCTTGTCGCTTACGCTTCATAATCCTTATCCCGATACACTGCATATCCGGAGCATTGAACTGCCTGGTGGGACACCTGTGGATCCACCCCGATATATAGCTACAAACGATAGTCAACGAATCAGCGTAGCCGTACAATACTATGGTGTAGGAGAGGGGGTTCGTATTTACGACCACAGAGTAACGGTAAGGGGTAATCTGCATGTACCTGTAGTCTCCCAATTTGTAGTACTGGTGAATACAGA
>CAJXXO010000047.1 GCA_913062655.1 uncultured Bacteroidota bacterium
ATCCATATCGGCCCGTAGGGCAATGGTGCGTTGTTGCGGGTTTCGCCCTTCTATCAAGCCCACTATTCCGGTCTTTGCCACCCCTGTTTGGTGCCGAATACCCCATGCCTTCAACTTGTTGGCAACAAAGGCGGCCGTTTCGTGCTCGTTGAATGACAACTCGGGATGGGCGTGCAGATGCTCACGCCAGGATCGTACATCGGCATGATAGGCTTCTACTTTGGCTTTTACGTCATCGGCCCGCACACTCATAAGGCGCTCAAATTGATCTGATCCTTTACTACAATTGCTTCCGGATATTCCTCCTGGATTTGTTCCAGCAAGTGGCGCGCGTCAACCCGATGGGTAAGGTCCCCTACCCGGACCCGGTAATTGGGCTCATTGAAAAGGATATAGACCTTCAAGTCTGGAAACTTCTTGCTGAATGCCATGCGAAATTGATTGGCCGACTGTAATCGTGTAGTAGTGGTCAGTTGTATCCGGTAACCCGGTAAAGTTTGCAATCGTTGCATAAAGTCGCGGTGCTCCTCCAGCAACAGCGTGAGAGAGGGTGATTGGTGGAGCGTTATGTGTGTCAACTCCGGTGTCAATGTAGGTTCCTGGTCCTGTGCAAAGGTGGCACAGCCCAGCAATAAACTACCTACGATTAAGACAATGCGCATACACGTATCTTATTCTTCCACTAGCGCCACACCCGAAGAGGTACCAATCCGATCGGCACCGGCCTCCAACATTTGCAAGGCCGTCTCCTTCGATCGGATACCGCCCGATGCCTTTATCTTGATAGACTCGGGCAGCAGATCGCGGAGCAATTTTACCACCTCCAGGGTGGCACCTTGCCCGTTGAACCCGGTGGAGGTTTTCACATAATCTACCTCAGCCTTGGTACAGATTTCACAAACCCGCTCCATTTCTGCTTTCGTCAACAGACCGGTCTCAATGATAATCTTTACCACTTTGCCTTGCAGGTGAGCTGCCGTAGTTATGCTTTGGATGTCGTTGGTCACAAAAGACCACTTTTTATTCTTGATGGCTGCGATATTGACCACCGCATCAATCTCGTCTACCTCCTTGTCGATGCAGTTTTTCACTTCCTCCACCTTGGCGGAGGTGGGGCTGTACCCCAGCGGGAAGCCCACTACGGTAGCTACCTGCACAGTTGTATCTGCAAGTTGTTGCACCGCTTCTTGCGCAAAAAAGGGAGGTACACACACGGCTGCAAAGCTGTGTTCTTTTGCCTCTTTGGTCAGCCGCTTCACATCATCATAGGTCATGTCGGGTTTCAACATGGTATGGTCGATATGTGCAGCAATTTCGGTTGGGGTCATTACTTTTTGCATGGTATTTCAGTCTCTTGGTACGATAACGCCCGACTAGCAAAGAAACGCAATTATTCCATTCTACGGTATGGATATTGGCTATTAATTGGCCGGTACTCTGCCTTGTGCACCGTGGCAATGCTTGTACTTTTTGCCGCTACCACATGGACAAGGATCGTTTCGGCCTACCTTTTTATCTTTTACTACAGGCTGTCGTTTTTTCTGCTCACCACCGGCATTGGTACTTAGCTTGGTGGGATCAGTAGGTGTCAAAAGATCATTGGTTCGTGAGGTCTGTGTTTTATCCGATGGCGGAGCGGTACGCTCTCCGGCTCGCTGCACCTGATCGGCACTTTGTAATGGTATGTTGCCGCGGAACAAGAATGAGATGATATCCCGGTTTACCTGGTCCAACATTTCCTTGAACAGCTCAAAGGCCTCAAACTTGTAGATCAGCAAGGGATCTTTCTGCTCATATACAGCGGCATTTACCGCTTGCTTCAGATCGTCCATCTGGCGCAGGTGCTCCTTCCAGGATTCATCGATCAGGGCCAGGGTCACCGACTTTTCAAACTCGCGGATAATTTGCGTGCCTTCCGATTGAATAATCTTCTCCAGGTTGGCCCGTGCATTCAATAATCGCTTGCCGTCCGAGAAAGGAATGATGATATTTTGCACCGTATCACCTCGTTTGTCGTATACATCCTTTACTACCGGGAAGGCACGTTCTACAATGGCTTTGGACTTCCTGCGGTAGTAGGCAATGGCAGACGCATAGAGTTGACTGGCCAGTTGATCGGGATTTCCCGCTTTGAGCGCTTCTTCATCAAATGGAGGCTCAATGACCAGCACCCGGAAGACATCCATTTTAAAGGTATCGAAGTCCTCTGTACCCTGATGTGCGTTGATCAACTCCTGGCAGGTTTCAAAGAACATATTGTCCAGGTCCATGCTGAGGCGCTCGCCCTGGAGGGCGTGCAGTCTTCGCTTGTAGATCATTTCGCGCTGCGAGTTCATCACATCATCGTACTCCAACAGTCGCTTACGAATACCGAAGTTGTTCTCCTCTACCTTCTTTTGGGCCCGTTCTATTGACTTGGTGATCATGGAGTGCTGAATGTTCTCGCCTTCCTTGTAGCCCAGGCGGTCCATGATACTGGCAATTCGCTCGGAGCCGAAGAGTCGCATCAGGTTGTCTTCCAAGGACACAAAGAATTGTGAGCTACCCGGGTCGCCCTGACGACCGGCACGGCCGCGCAACTGACGGTCTACCCGTCTGGAGTCGTGTCGTTCTGTACCTATGATCGCCAACCCACCGGCCTCTTTCACTTCCTGAGATATTTTGATATCCGTACCCCGTCCGGCCATGTTGGTCGCAATGGTCACATTGCCCGGTTGGCCGGCTTCAGCTACCACCTCTGCTTCGCGTTGGTGCTGCTTGGCGTTCAACACATTGTGCTTGATACCCTTCATACGCAGCATCCGGCTGAGCAGCTCAGACACATCCACATTGGTGGTACCAACCAAAATCGGCCTACCCGCATCTCTTAGTTGTTCAATCTCCTCTATGACCGCGTTGTATTTTTCTTTTTTGGTCTTGTACACCGTGTCTTCCCGGTCGTCTCGTACAATCGGCTTGTTGGTAGGAATAACGACCACATCCAGCTTGTAAATGTCCCAAAACTCCCCTGCCTCTGTCTCGGCAGTACCGGTCATACCGGCCAGTTTGTGGTACATGCGGAAGAAGTTCTGCAGGGTCACCGTGGCAAAAGTTTGCGTGGCCGCTTCTACCTTCACATTTTCCTTCGCTTCAATAGCCTGGTGCAAGCCGTCTGAGTACCTCCGGCCTTCCATGATACGACCGGTCTGCTCATCCACGATCTTCACCTTACCGTCCATCACCACGTATTCCACGTCCTTCTCAAACAGGGTATAGGCTTTGAGTAATTGCTGCACCGTATGCACGCGCTCACTCTTTACCGCAAAATCCTGCATGAGCTCATCCTTCGCTTGTTGCTTTTCCTCATCAGTCAGCTCTTGCTTCTCAATTTCGGCAATACGCGCTCCTACATCGGGCAATACAAAGAAGTCACTCTCTTCGCCCGAAGCTGTAATCAGTTCTAGTCCTTTCTCGGTAAGTTCTACCTGGTTGTTCTTTTCATCAATTACAAAAAACAGCTCTTCGTCCACCTTAGGCATTTCTTTAGCCTGATCGCGCAGGTAGTAAGCTTCCGTTTTCAGCAATAATTGCTTGCGTCCCGGCTCACTCAGGTATTTGATGAGCGCCTTATTCTTTGGCAGTCCACGCTGGGCGCGCAACAAGTCCAGGCCGCCTTCTTTGGGGCCGTCCTGCCCTTTGTCAATTTTCTGCTTCGCCTGGAGAAAAGTGCTTTGCACCAGTTTCTTCTGGGCGTCCACCACTCTTTGGATACGAGGCTTAAGGGCATGAAATTCCTGGTCGTCACCTTTTGGCACCGGTCCCGAAATAATCAAGGGGGTCCGGGCATCATCGATCAGAACGGAGTCTACCTCATCCACGATGGTGTAGTGGAGTTTTTTCTGTACAATGTCTTCTTTGAACTGCACCATGTTATCGCGCAGGTAATCAAATCCGAATTCATTATTGGTACCATAGGCGATTCCGGCCTGATAGGCTTTTTTACGCTCTGGTGAATGGGGTTGGTATTTATCAATACAGTCTACCGTAATGCCGAGAAAGTTGAAAATAGGCGCCATCCACTCAGAGTCACGCTTGGCCAGGTAGTCGTTTACCGTTACAATGTGCACGCCTAATCCGGGCAGGGCATTCAAGTAAGCCGGAAGGGTGGCTACCAGCGTTTTCCCCTCACCCGTTGCCATCTCTGCGATTTTACCTTCGTGTAAAACGATGCCCCCTATCAACTGTACATCGTAGTGCACCATATCCCAGGTCACCCGGTTTCCTGCTGCCATCCAGGAGTTTGCGTATTTCACGGTATCCCCTTCTATCACAATGTGATCTCCATTGGCGGACAGTTCCTTGTCCAACTCGGTAGCCGTTGCTTCCAGCCATTCATTTTCTTTAAACCTGCGAGCGGTCTCCCGCACTACGGCAAAAGCTTCCGGCAAAATTTCCATCAACACCTCTTCCAACTGCTCATCCTTTTGGGCGATCAGCGCATCTATCTCATTGTAGAGGTCTTCTTTCTCCTGCAGCGATTCATCGGGCAGCGCCTCCGCCTCATCTTTCTTTTGTTGGATAGCTGCCGCTGTGTCCTGCACATACTCATTTATGCGCGCCCGAAACGCCACCGTCTTCCCCCGAAGTTCATCGTTGGAGAGCTTGGGTAGCTCGGCATAGATGCTATTGATCTCTTCGACCAATGGCTGGAGGGATTTGATGTCTTTTTCAGATTTATCGCCACCCATGAGTTTGGAGATGGCTTTGGATAGGAAATTGGCCATAATCTAGATGGATTGCATTTAGTGCAACGAATGCTGCAAAAATAATACTAATTAGGTGCGACAGGCCCAAATACACCGGAAACCTGTCAATGTGGCGGTGAAGGTAGTGCGGCTCCGCCAATATCCGCACATTCAACGCCATAACGCCATAATCATTCCCCGTATTGGAATAACTTTGCCACAAATAAAAACGGTATGGATATCCTCTTGTTGGGCAGTGGCGGTCGCGAACACGCCCTGGCCTGGAAATTGGCCCAAAGCGATCAGTGCGACACCCTCTATATAGCTCCCGGCAATGCGGGTACGGCACAGGAGGGCATCAATGTGGACCTTTCTCCTACCGATTTTGAAGCGGTGAAAGCGTTTGTGCTGGACAAGGACATCGATATGGTAGTAGTAGGCCCGGAGGCGCCCCTGGCGGCAGGGATATACGATTACTTTGCAGAAGATGCCGACCTGGCAAACCTACCGGTGATTGGCCCTTCCCGCGGTGCGGCCCAATTGGAGAGCAGCAAGGGCTTTGCCAAAGCCTTTATGGAACGCCACGGCATACCGACTGCGGCCTATGGCACCTTTACCCCGGAAGAAATGGATGAGGCCGAGCAATTCATACTCGACCGTGATGAACCGATTGTGCTAAAAGCCGATGGCCTGGCAGCCGGCAAGGGTGTACTCATCTGCGAAACCTACGCACAAGCGAAGACGGAACTGCAGGCCATTTTGGGTGGAAAATTTGGTGATGCCGGTAATGCCGTAGTCATTGAGGATTTTCTGGACGGCATTGAATTGTCGGTTTTCGTCTTTACGGATGGTGAGCACTATACCATCTTACCTACCGCCAAAGACTACAAGCGCATTGGGGAATACGATACCGGCCTCAACACGGGTGGTATGGGCGCCATCTCTCCGGTACCCTTTGCCGATAACGCATTGATGCAAAAAATCGAGAGCCGCATCATTCAGCCTACCATTCGCGGCTTGCAGAAAGAGCAGCTAACCTATAAGGGTGTCATTTACTTTGGCCTGATGAATGTAGCGGGCGACCCGTACGTAATTGAGTACAATGTGCGCTTTGGCGACCCGGAGGCTGAGGTACTGGTACCAAAGATAGAGACCGATCTGGTTACGCTATTTTCTCACCTGGATGCCGGCACCCTCGACCAGTTGGACGTGATGTACACCGATGAGGCAACGGCCACGGTAATGTTGGTAAGTGGCGGCTATCCGGAAGGGTACGAAAAAGGCAAGGTCATTCACCACCTCCCGAAGCATGGAGACAGCCTTTTCTTTCATGCCGGTACACGGGAAGACAATGGCGAAGTAGTAACAAATGGCGGGCGTGTACTTACTATCACCTCCTTTGGCGACACCCTGGAAGAGGCCTTGGACCAGTCCAACTCGTGGGCAAAAAAGATCGATTTTGAAGGCAAATACTTCCGCTCGGATATCGGTTTTGACGTATTGTAGGCCAAACCAAATGAGGGGCTGAGCGTTTAGCTGCCATGGAATTTATCCCTCTGGAACTATCAGGTGCACTCACTGATGAGGTGCGGGAAAAGTATGGTGGCGGTTTCACTTTTTGGGAAAACCTGAAAATGGGGGGTACAGGCTCTCACAAGCTGCTCTTCCTTACCGGCCCGCAAGAAATCCATGACTTTGACAACAGCTCAGTGGAGACGTTGCAGGTATCTTTTCAGTACCTGAAGCAAGCGTTTTTATTGCGCTTCAATGTGGCCCGAAAAATCAGCGGATGGATCGTACGCTACGATGAAGTGGATAAGGTTGCGCTCTACCGGATTGTGGTACCCGATGCGGACGATCCCGAAAAACGGGAAATTCAATATCGTTGCAGCGTGCATTTAATGAATACCGCTACCCTTACCCTGCGATTGCACAAGTCGGACCGAAAGCACTTTTACCGTTACTTTTCCAAGGGTCCGCTACAAGACAGGCTGGCAATAGATGAGTACTTCTCCTCGGCTATTCGACCGTAACCGATTTTGCCAAATTGCGTGGCTGATCCACGTTGCAATCCCTAAGTACCGCTATATGATACGCCAGTAGTTGCAAAGGTATCACCGTCAGGAGCGGGCTCAACGGCTCTTCGGTGTGTGGTATTTCAATGGTGTAGTCTGCCATTTCATGGATGATGGTATCTCCTTCGGCCACAATAGCAATCACCTTTCCTTTTCGTGCCTTCACCTCCTGAATATTGGAGACGATTTTCTCATAGGCACTCATATTGGTGGCCATCACAATTACCGGCATATTCTCATCGATCAACGCGATAGGCCCATGCTTCATTTCTGCAGCGGGATAGCCTTCGGCATGGATGTACGATATCTCCTTCAGCTTCAAGGCGCCTTCCAGAGCTACCGGGAAATTGTAGCCCCGGCCCAGGTACAGCGCATTGGTAGCTTCTTTATACCGCTCGGCAATACCGAGTATCAGATCGTTGGTCTCCAATGCCTTCTCTATTTTGGCCGGAATGCGATCCAGCGCGTGCAACAACACCTGGAAGCGCGACTCGGACAAGGTGCCCTTTTTATGCGCAATGGAAAGCGCCATCAGAGTCAAGATGGTCAACTGTGCGGTAAAGGCCTTGGTAGAAGCCACTCCTATCTCCGGGCCGGCATGTGTGTAGGAGCCGGCATGCGTGACACGAGAAATAGAAGACCCCACCACGTTGCAAATGCCCAGTATAGTGGCCCCCTTTGATTTGGCTAGCTCAATAGCAGCCAGCGTGTCGGCCGTTTCCCCTGACTGCGAAATGGCGATTACCACATCATCCGGGTTGATGACTGGATTGCGATAGCGAAATTCGGACGCATACTCTACTTCTACCGGTATGCGAGCCAGGTCTTCAAACAAGTATTCGCCCACCAAACCGGCATGCCAAGAGGTACCACACGCTACAATCAATATCCGCTTAGCGTTGACCAATAGCTGCTCATAGTCTTTGATCCCCCCCAGGGCTACAATGCCCTTGTCCGGGTTGAGACGACCGCGCATACTGTCTTTTACAGAACGCGGTTGCTCAAATATTTCCTTTAACATGAAGTGGTCATACCCGCCTTTCTCCAGCATTTCCAGCTTCCACTCCAACTCCTGCACGTAAGGGGTCTTCCGCTGATTATCGATCGTTTTAATGGATAGATCCCCCTCGCGTGTGACTACGGCAATTTCCAAATCGTTGAGGTACACCACATTCTTGGTGTGTTCTACAATGGGGGTGGCATCCGAAGCGATGAAAAATTCGCCTTTGCCGATACCAATTACAAGCGGAGAGCTCTTGCGGGCAGCGATCAACTTGTCCTGATCGCCCTTGGCCATCACTACAATTGCGTAAGCCCCAATCACCTGCGACAGTGCTATGCGGACCGCTTCTTCCAGTGGTAGCTGCTCTTTCTCCATGATATCCTCTATCAGGTGAATCAGCACCTCGGTATCTGTATCACTGCTGAAAGTGTGTCCGCGCTCCTGCAATTCGGCTTTGAGGCTGCCATAGTTTTCGATGATGCCGTTGTGAATCATCGTTAGGTTGCCGGTTCCGCTCAGATGCGGATGGGCATTGATGTCATTGGGCTCTCCATGTGTAGCCCAACGGGTATGGCCGATACCGATACTACCCTTTACATCAGCCGTACCAATAAATTGGTCGAGGTCGTCAACTTTGCCGGCTTTCTTGTACACGCGCATATCACCATTGAGCAGGGCCACTCCTGCGCTGTCATAGCCACGGTATTCTAGCCTTCGCAGGCCATTCATCAGAATAGGGTACGCGTCTTTGTCGCCAATGTAAGCTACGATTCCACACATATGGGGGTACTTTTATTTGGGGATGTAAAACAAGTTCAACTTCATACGAAGATTCTCATTCGGATGTTGTCCACCACCCATCGACAGCCGCTCTGCAGCGGTCGTAGAAGGCAGAACCTTAATCAATAAAGGTAAGTTATTCAGTCGGTTGTCTGCCACGAATTGTAAGTGGCGCAATAGGTTAAAACGATATTGATAATAGCGTTTCCCATCGATAAACGTCTCCTCCCGGTTGCCGCCAAAATCGTAGAAAACCTGCTGCTGATCGTAGTTCTCGTCAAACAAGGTTTGGAAAACGGTAGCCATCGTGTCCCGGTCGCGAACCCGAATCACCAGGTCAGGCGGCTGTTCATAAGTTGTATCTGAACCTAAGGGTCGCTGTGTGATCACTAACTCAGCTTTCATAATGGATATGTCGCCCAAGGTGCGAATGTGCGGGATGTTGACTTGGGTCAGCAGACCGCCCAATCCTTGCGCAAAGGCTATAGAGTCAGTGGACACCTGTTGGTTTAATTGCCGGGCAATAGCCGGTTGGTCGTACTGGTGCTGATAGTAACCGTGCGTAGCGCTTGTCGCATTGATGGGAAAAACAAACCGTAAACTATCTTCTGAGCCGCTTGCGTAATGGAGGGTCATATTGGAGAGCACATCCACCGTGCTGACAGGGAAGAGGCCTTTGGCATAGCCATTTGAAGTATCGGGGGCAATGAGAAGTCCTTTGAAAGTAGAGAGAAAAGCATCATTGTTTTCAAACACCGCCCCCCCTGACTGATCGAGCAGGTATTGTCCAATCGCGTCACTTAGTCGAATCCGAAGCAAGTTGGTGTCTGCAGTCTCTTCCACTACCGTTGCTTTGCCAATCTCCACCGGGTCGAAGCTGAAAGTCCGGTTTTCCAGGTAGCCTTCCAGGGGATTCATATCTTCGGTAAGTTGGTAGACCTTGAAGGTTTGTGGCACAGATCCATCCCCGAAGACGCGTGCGTATCGAAATTGAAGGATCAAGGAGTCCAGCGACAGAGAATCCCCGAGATCGATATTATTAGAGGGCAAACGCACCTGTGCGTGCAAGGCGGCATAGGTCTTGCCCATGTCCGGATCATCTACGGTACCGATGTAATGCAACAATTGCCTGCTGGTAACCAGGGAGTCGTCACGTTGGGTCAGTGTTTCTATGGTAAGGGTATCTGTAAAGACAGGATCCCGCTGATCCAGCGCCCCAATCACATCGTTGGAAACAGTGGTGGGTTCTCGGCAGGCATTCAATAGTATAAGCAGTATAAAGAAAAGGGCCAGTGTGATGCCCCGGCCCCCCATTTGCTGATATGTCATATTCGCTTTCTGTCCTTTACTCCAACAGTCCTTCGTAAAACGATTTGTACTGTTCTAAATCTCTTTCACCGTCTAACTCCAGCAACGGTTTCTTTATTGCTTCCGCTGCCTTGCGAACTTCGCCATTTACTTGCGAACCTGCAATGACCACGCCATCGGAAAACTCAATAGCGCCCTTGTCAAGGCTTGGGTTGGTGCCTTCTTTGTAGGAACCCAACTCTACTTCCTCAATACCTTTGTTGATATTGGTAGCCTTCTGGATAAAGCTATCCGGCAGCTTGTGGTCGAAGTAATTGTTGAAGACGGAATACACCACCTTGGCGTTCTTGAAGATGGGGTCATTCTTATACCCATGCTTCAGGTAGAAAGGAATGAGGCTCGTCATCCAACCATGACAGTGAATGATATCTGGCGCCCAGCCAAACTTGCGGACTGTCTCCATAACCCCTTTGCTGAAGAAGATCATGCGCTCGGCATTGTCTTCGTAAAAGTTGTTTTCCTTGTCTTCGAAGATGTGCTTCCGCTTGAAGAAATCGTCATTATCCAGGAAATACACCTGCATACGGGCGCCCGGCAGAGAGGCCACCTTAATGATCAACGGGTAATCATCATCATCAATGATAATGTTGATCCCACTAAGACGAACCACCTCATGTAATCGATGTCTGCGCTCATTGATGGTACCAAATCGTGGCATCAATATGCGTATCTCCATACCTTGCTCCTGGGCGTACTGCGGCAACTCACGTGCAATAGCCGCTATCTCTGACACAGCGGTGTAGGGGATCATATCCTGTGTCACAAACAACACCTTTGTATCTTCCATAGGCTCGAGTATATTTGCGTTGTGTCGAAAGCCTTGCCACTGGCTGCTTTCAGACATGCAAAGATAACAAATAATCACTAGAGCATTCTCCAACCTTTACTGTCGGTTCAATCCCATCCATGAAAGTCTTTCACAAAGCCAATGACATACATGCCTGGCTCCAATCTGAGCACCATACTCGTTCCATCGGCTTTGTCCCCACTATGGGTGCGCTGCATGCCGGACACTTGTCCTTGATTGATCGATCCAAAGCCGAGAAAGACCTTACCGTATGCAGTATTTTCGTCAACCCTACGCAATTCAACGACCCGAATGACTTGGCGAAATACCCTCGCACCTTAGCGGACGACACGGATAAACTACTGCAACACGGCTGCGATGTACTTTTTCTCCCCACAGAAGAGGAGATTTACCCAGACCCATCGGTAAAAGATCGCTCCTACGACCTGGCCGGGCTTGACAAGCGCTGGGAGGGTGCCAACCGGCCAGGGCATTTTCAGGGCGTGTGCATGGTGGTACATCGTTTATTGGAGATCATCCCCACGGACAGCCTTTACCTGGGCCAAAAAGATTTTCAGCAGTTTCTTATTCTACGCCATATGGTGCGTGAAATTCTCCAATGGTCCGTACAAGTCGTCCCCTGCCCCATTGTGCGTGAAGATGATGGACTGGCTATGAGCTCACGTAATGTACGCCTAAGCGAGCAGGAAAGACTAGACAGCCTCGTATTGCACCGCGCCCTTCAGTATATACAGCAACATGCCGGTCAGCAACCCCTACATAAGTTGCTGCAGGCAGCCAAGTCAATTATAACCACTGCCGGCAGTGTGCAAAAGCTAGACTATCTCGCCATTGTAAACGCGGCAGATTTGTCTCCTGTGGAAGCGTATAAGGATGCCCCCACCCTGCTGGCTATTGTAGCGGCACACTTCCCCTCCGCCCGGCTAATAGATAACCAGGTTATTAAAGGCCAATTAGCCGAATGGTAAAGACGTGGGAACAGGAATCAAAATGAGGACTTTCCGTGTTGTTGGACATCCAAGCCGTTTGATAATTCCTTAATTTTGCCGCGCTATGCAAATTGAGTTGTGCAAATCCAAAATTCACCGGGTAACCGTTACAGAAGCCGACCTCCACTACGAAGGCAGTATCACCATCGATGAAGATTTGATGGATGCTGCAAATATTGTGGAGTATGAAAAAGTGCAAGTGGTAAACATCAACAACGGTGAGCGGTTAGAAACCTATGTGATTAAGGGTGAGCGGGGCACAGGTGTTATTTGCCTGAATGGTCCGGCCGCCCGGAAAGCGCAAAAGGGTGATATGATAATCATCATTGCTTACGCGCTGATGACACCCGAGGAAGCCAAAGCCTTTAAACCCGCCTTGATCTTCCCCAACACCAAGAATCAGCTTAACTGACCGATTTGAAGAAGAAGATCATTTCCACGCTCAAGTTCGCCCTCTTTCTCGCCATTGGCGGATTCTTATTGTGGCTGGCGGTGCGGGGACAAGATTTCGAGCAGCTCAAGGAGAACATTGCAGAAGCGAAAATCTTTTGGGTGGTACTCTCCGCTCTGCTTGGCCTGGCCAGCCACTATAGCCGCGCCATTCGATGGAACCTTCTTATACAGCCCCTGGGCTACCGGCCACGCACGGCCAACACCTTCATGGCGGTGATGAGCGGCTACTTTGCCAACCTCGCTTTTCCCCGCTTGGGTGAGGTGAGCAAATGCGCTGTCCTTAAGCGGTATGAGGGTGTTCCTATCAACAAGCTGCTGGGTACTATGATTGTGGAGCGAGCCATGGACTTGCTCTACCTGCTGTTG
>CAJXXO010000048.1 GCA_913062655.1 uncultured Bacteroidota bacterium
CTGGCCATAGCCTGTCAACAGCGTAGTATTCGTATGGTATTCACCTCTACCGATCTCGTATTTGATGGCACACAACCGCCTTACAGCCCGGAGGACCCGACATGTCCGGTAAGTACCTATGGTCGGCATAAGGTAGCCGCAGAACAGGTCATCCAACAGGTGTATCCGGAAGCCACCATTGCCCGGCTGCCCGTTATGTACGGCTGGCCGAAAGTTTGGCGAAAGAACCTACTCAGTGCGTTGGTACAACAGTTGGCCGAAGGCAAGACCGCCTATCTGTTTACCGATGAATTTCGCAGTATCGCCCATGCAGCCGATGTGGCCGAGGGATTGTATCTGGTGGCAAATCATCCAGGCCGGCTATTTCATCTCGGTGGGCCCGCTCCTGTGTCACGATACGCTTTTGGAGAAGCGGTAAGGCAACTGCTCGATATATCGCCAGCGCTCATTGCGGGCCGCCAGCAGGCAGCCGTGGACTTGCCTGCACCGCGACCGAGGGATGTGACCCTGGATAGTAGTGCGGCAGCAGCAATCGGCTTTCGGCCTGCTGCCATCCCGACAGTTTTACCCAAATTGGCACCTGCTTTGCGGGCATGGTATGCGCAATGGAGCAACAATGGGTAACTTAGCGAAACCAATCCTACGCATGCAACTAAGCAGTTTTTTCCTTTTCCTGGCGATCTTTACCAGCCTTTCACTTTCGGCTCAGATAACTGATACGGCCTGGCAGAATTTCAATACCGACAACTCTGCCCTACCCGATAATTTTGTCTCTGATATTGAAGTGACCGATGATGGCACCGTATGGGTAGCCACATGGGGTGGAGGGTTGGTTAAAATCAACAATGACCAGTGGACCGTATACAATGCCGATAACTCCGGCTTGCCCAGTAACCTCATCAATCACATGTCTTTCGACCGAAACGGAGTACTATGGCTCGCCACGGATGGTGACATCACCCGGTTTGACGGGGTCAACTGGAAGGTAATTCGCTTACCCGCCAAGGAGAATATTGCCCTCACTATTGAGGCCGATCCACAGGGCCGTATTTGGGTAGGCACCTACGATCAGGGTCTCTACCGGTACGATGGTCGTCATCTGAAGAAAATGTGGGGCGGTTACAAGTCGATGGATTATGGAGTAAACGACATCCTCTTCGACCGGGAGGGAAACGCCTGGTTAGCCACACGCATAGGCCTGTTGCAATACAAAGAAGAAAACTGGACGCTGTACGATACCACCCATCCCGAGCTGACCGCCAATGTGTATTACCAACTATCGATGGACTCCAAGGGCCATGTATGGGCGGCCACCTATCCGCCTGGCAACTACGCCCGATGGGATGGTGATGATTGGGCTATGTTTCAAGAGCCACGGCCTTCAGCTACAGCGGACAAGGACTTTCCCGGCAACTATATCTACGCGATGTACATCACCGATGGAGACGAGATTCTCGGAGGCAGTCAATATCACGGTGCCTTAGCCCTGTTTGACGGGGATGATATGGAGGAGATAGCTACCCCACTATCCCCAAAAGATATGGGGGTTTCGTCCCTCGAGATGGATAAAGAGGGCAACATTTGGGTGGGCAGTTGGAAGAGAGGCTTCTTTTTCCTGAAAAATCCCGAGCAACAGGTCAGTGCAGCATTAATCGACTCCTTCTCGCAAGAGTTGTTTTTAGATCGAAAAATCAAAAAGCAACGCGACCTGACGGTGAATTCCCCAAAGGTAGAGCTATGGGTCTACGACAACCGGAAGGTAGATGGAGATACGGTATCCGTAAGTCTTAATGGTGAGTGGGTGATCCGGGATCAACTCATCACGCAGGAACCCATTAAGGTAGATATTCGACTGAAGCGTGACTTTGACAATCACATCATTCTGTATGCAGAAAACCTGGGTCGCAGACCGCCCAATACGGCTGCTATTGCCATCGTAGATAAGTCGAAGGAACACCGCTTCACATTGCGCTCTGACCTGGAGAAGTCAGGCACAGTTATCGTGCGCTACGAGCCGGAGCCGTAGTTCAGTCTTGTGACTTCCAGTGGCGGTACACCCGCTCCATTTGTTGCAAATGGGCGTGCAGGTGGTCAATATACAGGTCCATCCAGTCATCCAGCGTTATACTATCCCGATCAGGATGTACCACGGCATGGGTCGCCCAGATCTGTTCTGGCAGGGTACGCATCAACTGTGCATTCGCCTTGCGAATCAGGCGGATCAAGGCCAGGGCATCATCGGCTGATTGTGCATGGTAGTCGATCTCACTGGCCCAGGTATCCGGGTCGTGATGATTAAGGGTACTGCCATTCTCTGCCACCAGTTTACGTAAGCGCATGTAGCTACTTACCTCACTATCAGCCAGGTGCAGGATGATCTCGTGAATGCTCCAACTGTTCTCAGCCGGCTTGTATCGCCACATTTGCAGTGGGTATTTCCGCAAGGTTTCGTCCAGCACCGCAGCACCTTCTGCATAGCGATTGATTTGTTCCGTTCGTAATCCCATCGGTTTGGTTATTTATCGCCTAGTTGTACACGCCATCGGCCACGCTCTTTCTTCATATGGAGATGTCGTATTTCCGTACTCCTATTTTCGGTGTATTGCACCACTGCGTGATCATCGTCTACCATCTCATACCCCTTTATCCGGTATTCATTCCCTGCTTGCAGGTGGGGTTTCAACTCTTCAAACAAGCCAAAAGAGCTCACCGCCACATAATCTTGCGCTTGTTCCCAGTCACCTTCCTCCAGGGCGGCAAAATACTTTTTGGCCACTCCTGTCGGTTTGCCTGCTCCGCATCCCACCAGCAGGAAAAAGGAAGCCATCCAAACGAAAACCGTCACCACACGGTTATACCCTCTGATTGTAAAGCCCATTCTGTCCCGCATACCACCTTTAAATTAGTCAAAATTAAGCATGTCTTCCTTCGAAATGATGGTGGATCAACTTTCTGCAAAATTATCTGACCCCTTACCGGGTCCAGAGGTGCAGTATGCCATGGCGCCCCAAATGCGACTGCCGAAGGAAACCTACCTGCAGCGCGACCCCAATCCGCGTGAAAGTGCGGTAATGATATTGCTCTACCCGCACGGCATCGAACCTCACCTGGTATTAATCGAAAGACCGACTTACCCGGGAGCCCACAGCGGGCAGGTCAGCTTTCCGGGTGGCCGGGTGGAAGAAGAGGATGACACCCTCAGGGAGACCGCGCTCAGAGAGACGGAGGAAGAAGTCGGGGTAAAACAGGAGGCCATACAAGTATTAGGTGAACTCACAGACCTATACATTCCGGCCAGTCGGTTTATGGTCTATCCCTATGTGGGCTATGTGGCTGAGCGCCCGGTATTTGTGCCGGAGGAGAAAGAAGTAGCGGCTATTTTGGAAGTACCGGTGAAGTATCTGCTACAGCCCCACGTGCGCAAATCCACCAAGATGAAGTTGTTTAACAACCAATTCGTAACCACTCCTTATTTCGATGTACAGGGACGAATAGTATGGGGGGCCACCGCCATGATGCTGAATGAGTTTCTACATATCACGAATGCTTGAACCGGACGAATAGCCTACCCCAATTCTTGCTGTCTTTGTCAACGCGGTGATACTGTTGCTTAATGTGCTTTTGTTGCAGAAATCGGAGCACCCGCTTCTTGAGTTGGCCACTACCCTTGCCGGGAATGATCTCTATCAACTTGATACGGTTTTCTATGGCCTCATCAATCGCCTCCTGCAACGCCTGGTCAATCGCTTTGCTGTTGTTGTACACATCGTGTAAGTCTACTTTCAGTTTGGACATAGGGTGAAGGTAAAGCGCAGAATGTTCATTATACTAACAGCCAGGAATGGGAACCCAATTGATCATTAAGATTGTATATTTAGAACAAACTTGTCAATATGGATTTTGCACAGTTAAATAGAGCCGACAAGAAAAAATTACTTGAGCAGTTTTTACAAGAAGAGCCTTCACTCCTTAAGGATGTATTACTTGAAATATTGCAAGAACAAGACATAATGCCATCACAAGAATACTTGGAAAGACAGAAAAAACTGGAAGCTATTATAGAAGGTACTTTCGATAAATACGAGGAAGTTTTTAAACGTCTTGCATAGTGCCCATACTGCTTACCAAAGAAGATATAATACTAATAAACCAACGCACCATAGCAAGGCATGGAGGAAATTTTGTGCCGCCATTCAATCTGTTGAACCCATCTTCCCTCGACTATTTGGTTGAAGCTGTTAACGCCTCCTTATTTGGTCAGCCTATGTATCCTTCGCTGAGCGATAAAGCTGCATATTATATGCATAGCATTATTGCAAATCATGTCTTTCAGGATGGGAATAAAAGAACCGGATTGGGCGCTGCTCTCGTTTTTTTGTCCTTGAATGAGGTCTCACTTAAGGATGATCCTGATGGAGAAAAACCCAAAGCACAATTTCCCCATAAATCATTGTTTGACATGACGATGGAAGTAGCTTCATCAAAAATGGACTTGGAAGAATTGAAGGACTGGTTCTCTGAAAACATACAAGACAGCAATCTGTAAATGCTACTATATTTAGCATTTTGTTTGTATTTTTAGCCAACATTCTTAGTAAGCCATGCAAAAAATCTACTTTCTCCAGACCTGTTCTACCTGCCAGCGCATCATGAAAGAGCTGGATCTAAGCGGTTTTGAGCAGCAAGAAATCAAAACCGAACCGATCACCGCTGTACAGTTGGAGGAGATGAAAGAGCTGGCCGGCAGCTATGCAGCATTATTCAGCCGAAGGGCGATGAAATACCGGCAGTTGGGCTTGCACGAACAAACGTTAACCGAAAACGATTATCGAGACTGGATCCTCAAAGAATACACCTTTTTAAAGCGACCGGTCATCATTATTGACAACGACATTTTTATAGGCAGCAGTAAAAAAGTGGTGGCGGCAGCACATGAAAAATTAGCCGGCAGATAGGCTGCGGTGGACCCTTCTACTTTTACACTGACAAGACGACACGAACCCTCGAAATGTCGTACATTCATTGACCGCAAAACCTCGGAAACATGGCAAACGGAAAAGAAGAAAAACTAAAGGCGTTAAAACTTACTACTGACAAGCTGGAAAAACAGTTTGGCAAAGGTATCATTATGAAACTGGGCGACTCGCCCATCGTGGATGCCCCTACCATCTCTTCCGGTTCTCTGGGCTTGGATATTGCCCTCGGTGTAGGCGGCTTCCCGCGTGGCCGAATAGTAGAGATCTATGGTCCGGAGTCCTCAGGTAAGACTACCTTGGCCATTCACGCCATAGCAGAAGCACAGAAAAAGGGCGGTATCGCGGCTTTTATTGATGCTGAGCATGCCTTTGATAAAACGTACGCTGAAAAGCTGGGGGTAAATACCGAAGAGCTCCTCATCTCCCAACCGGATGATGGAGAATCGGCCCTCGAAATTGCTGAGCACTTGATCCGCTCAGGCGCACTGGATATCGTAGTAATTGACTCTGTGGCGGCACTTGTACCACGTGCGGAACTCGAAGGGGAAATGGGGGAAAGCAAGATGGGGCTGCAGGCTCGCCTGATGTCACAAGCCCTGCGAAAGCTGACCGGTACCATCAATAAGACAGGCTGTACCTGTATTTTCATCAACCAGCTCCGCGAGAAGATCGGGGTAATGTTCGGAAACCCGGAAACCACCACCGGTGGTAATGCCCTCAAATTCTACTGCTCAGTTCGCCTGGATATTCGCAGAACCGGACAGATCAAAGAAGGTACCGATGTGATGGGTAACCGGGTGAAAGTGAAGGTGGTAAAGAACAAGATGGCACCGCCTTTCCGCATTGCTGAGTTTGACATCATGTATGGCCAGGGCATCTCCAAAGCCGGAGAAGTAATCGACCTGGGTGCCGAACTGGATGTGCTACAGAAAAGTGGTTCCTGGTATAGCTACGATGGCAATAAACTTGGCCAGGGCCGGGAGAGTGTGAAACAACTACTGCTCGATAACCCGGAGCTGATGGATGAAATCGAAGAAAAGGTGAAAGCCAAATATTTTGGTGAACCGGAACCGGCCAAAGAATCCGCTGAACAGGTTGAGAAATAAAATCCACCTTTAGGATGATGATGAGGCTGCTCTTATGAGTGGCCTTTTCTTTTTATGGCAGGTACAATACCTCTTTCAGTTCCAACGCACCGCCTTCCACACTTACCACGTCTTCTGCCGCGCCTAAACTATCTGAAAGGGCAAGAATATAGTAGGTGTCATCTTTCACGCGGCCAAAGAGGGCTTCTCCGCTGGTATCCGTTACCCGTTGTTGATAGCGGTTGATTTGATCTTTTCGGTCTTGCGCACTACGGTACAACTCTATGGCAACATGGGGCACCACAGAATCCAGTTGAGCCGGCTGGGTGGCGTAAATGTGGCGCACGGTAACCCGCAACGCACTATAATCACCCTGCGTCACAGGTGGAGGCGGCTCCATTGGCTCCCGGACACAGGCCCAGGCCAGTATACCCATACTCATAAGCATCCACCATCGCATAGATGAAAAGTACGGGATTCGATTAAATCTGCCGTAACAGCTTTGTCATATCCACCCGGTCGTGCACAATCTGACGCACCTGCTCAATGGCAATGCGTTCCTGTGCCATGCTATCGCGTTCGCGAATGGTCAGCGTACCGTCTTCCAATGTCTGGTGATCGATCGTTAGACAGTAAGGGGTTCCAATAGCATCCTGTCTGCGGTAACGCTTGCCGATGGCATCCTTTTCATCGTATTGGCAGTTGAAGTCGAAGCGCAGCTCGTCCAGCACTTCGCGCGCCTTTTCCGGCAATCCGTCTTTCTTGAGCAATGGTAGAACGGCCACTTTTACCGGTGCCAATGCCGGAGGTAATTTCAGTACCGTCCGCTGGCTGCCATCTTCCAGGGTTTCTTCAGTGTAGGCACTGCTCAAGATCAACAAGAACATCCTATCCAGTCCAATAGAGGTTTCAACTACATAAGGCACATAGTTTTGCTGCAGCTCCGGATCGTAATACTGCAGCTTTTTGCCACTGAACTCCTGGTGACGACCCAAGTCGTAATCGGTACGGGAGTGGATGCCCTCCACCTCTTTGAAGCCGAATGGAAACTCGAACTCAATATCTACCGCAGCATTCGCATAGTGCGCCAGCTTGATGTGGTCGTGAAAGCGCAGCCTGGCCGGATCGGTGCCGAGTGCTTGGTGCCAGTTCATCCGCTTTTCCTTCCAATATTGATACCACTCCATCTCTGTACCGGGACGCACGAAGAATTGCATTTCCATCTGCTCGAACTCCCGCATACGGAAGATGAACTGCCGCGCTACAATCTCATTGCGAAAGGCTTTGCCGGTCTGTGCAATGCCGAAAGGAATCTTCTGCCGACTGGATTTCTGGACGTTCAGGAAGTTGACAAAAATACCCTGGGCCGTCTCGGGGCGCAAGTAGATGGTACTGCTATCGCCCGCTACTGATCCGAGTTGTGTGCCAAACATGAGGTTAAACTGCCGCACCTCAGTCCAATTCTTCGATCCCGTATCCGGGTCAGCTATGCCTTCATCTTCTATCAGTTGTTGTAGGGCTACCAGATCGTTATTGTCCAGTGCCTCCTTCATGCGGCCGGTTACATTGTCGATCTTATCCTGTGCCCGCTTCACGTTGGGGTTGGTAGCGCGAAACTGCTCCTCGTCAAAATCATCCCCAAAACGCTTCTTACCTTTTTTGACCTCCTTCTCAATCTTCTGCTCGTACTTGGCCAGATAGTCCTCAACCAGCACATCGGCACGGTAGCGCTTCTTGCTGTCCTTGTTATCGATCAAGGGATCATTGAAGGCATCTACGTGACCGGAAGCCTTCCAGGTGGTGGGATGCATGAAAATAGCGGCATCCAGTCCCACTACGTTTTCGTGCAGGTGAACCATCGCCTTCCACCAGTAGTTTCGGATATTGTTTTTCAGCTCGGAGCCGTAGGGTCCATAATCGTAGACCGCACCGAGTCCATCGTAAATTTCGCTACTGGGGAACACGTACCCATACTCCTTGGCATGCGATACGATCGGTTTCAGGGATTCTTGTTGATCTGCCATGGCGGCAAAGATACAAGCCTTACCGGGTTGGAACCACTTGAAAAGTTGATATTTGCACACGAAGGAAAATCCAATTTCATGGGTCGAAATATTGTAGGCATAATTGTAGGCTCATTATTCGCCTTTGCCGTCATTCTGGTAGTTCAAATTATCGGTACCATCTTCTTCCCTTTGCCACAAGAATTGAATGGAAAGGGGAGTGAAGCCTTACAACAATACATAGCCGATGGGGCACCTTTCAGCTCCCTGCTATTTGCCTCTGTTGGTTTTGCCTTCAGCACCTTTATTGGCGGTATCGTAGCCGGTGGCATAGCCCTATCTGAAAAAAGAATTATGGCTATGGGCGTAGCGATTGTCTGGGCCATCATCGGAATATCTCTCTTTATTCGATCTACTTTTCCCCTCTGGTTTTTCCTCCTCACACTGGTGCTAATCCTCGTCTCCGGCTACTTAGCGGGCCGAACCATTGATAAAAAGAAGACATCCTAATTCATTTGTTTTCAATTAGTTATGAACTAAGCAGCCTATTTCCTGTTGTGCCTATTGAATCAAAGATTGAAACAGTATGCATCAACAGAATCCTATCAATTACCTTATTCGAAGTTTTATTACCAAAGGCATCACCGGTGCGGTGTTGCTCTATTTTTTAATACTTGGCCTCATTAGCATGGGTATGAATACCATGCTGGCACAAGCTTTTTTAAAGCTCATAGTTGTTATAGGAATCGTCATGTGGGGCAACGCTCTGTTAGAGAAGCACTTTGATGATGTTAAGGTATTTCACCGTTTCTTTTTCGGCATTGGTATCGGCCTTACGATGTCGGTTGTTTTAACCGCCTTTGAATTGGTTACGCTAAGCATTGGTGCCACACCACTTGCCCCCGCATTTTTCCAACAACTGGACATTCCGCGTCTCTTACTCAGCTTATCACTATCCTTTGAGTTGATGGGCTTTAGTATTATTGGCGCATTAGCGGCCTTACAATATTTCAAGAAATCGAGAAGGGAGATTCAAGCGGCTGAAGCCCGTTGATGTTCCTGTTTCATGATTCGATGTAAGCCCTGGTTTTCAGCCAGGGCTTTTTATGTGGGTACCATGTTGTGATTGATGAAAGGTGCTCTCGAGCTATCCCTGCAACGAACCCATTACCTGCAACGCCTCTAAAGTGGGCTGTGAGCTACCCCCCTCCGGTTCGAGGGTAATGGCAAAGGCATCCGCTGCGGTAATGGTCTTCATGGCTTGTGCCAGAGTTGCATCCGCACTTGCTACACCGGCATCGATCGGCTGGCCGTCTTTGAGGGCCCACAACTGGTATTGCTGGCCGCTTGGGGGATCAGGAAGCCCTTTCGTATTCAAATAAACTAACCCTGACTGTTCGTTCCAGAAGACCCGTGCGGTTTTATCCTCTTCCTCTGTCACGGCCTCCAGGGTAATATCCAGGGTATAAGGGTCATTGAAAAAGGCGATCATAGCCTCGGCCTCTTGTGATTGTTGCGAGGCCGTCTGTACCTGATCGGCCAGCACACTGTTTTCAAGTTGTAGATCGGCCAGTTGTTGTTGGGTAGTATCCAACTCGAAGTAAAAATACAGGTTGAGCCCCAGGCTAATCAGCAATAAAATCGAAGCGGCTGCGGCCAATGGTTGCAGCCAGGCTAGCTTGGCCCCGGCATAACCGGTAGTATTCGCTTTAGGTTTTGCGTCTGCACCGGTATCACCCGATATTTCCTGTTCTATCGTATCCCACAGTCCCCCGGAAGGTTGTTGGCCATGTGCACGCGCATATTGCGTCAATCCTTGCATGATGGATTGCAGCTCTGCCTGCACTTCGGGGTGTTCACGAGCCATAGCATCCACCTGCTGCATCTCCTGCTCAGAGAGCTCGCCCATGGCATATTGCTCGAGAATTCCAGACGCTATGTACGCTTGCACATCCACTATAGGTCAAAATATTTTCGCATGATCTGTATGCCCTTTCGAATACGGGTTTTCACCGTTCCCAAAGGTAGGTTCAATTGTTCTGCTGCTTCCTTTTGGGTATACCCTCCAAAATACACCAGATCGATCAATTCTTTTTGTTCCGGGGCCAACTGCTCCGTAAGTGTTTGCACACCAATATGATCCGTATCGGTATGGGTGATACCCATCTGATGTACGACATCCTCCGGTGCCTGGATGTTATTTCTTCGCTTAAAATGTTTGGACCGCGTTTTATCGATAGCCAGGTTGCGACAGATGTTCATCATCCAGGTGTAGAGGCTGGCCTTGGCGGCATCGTATTTGGATCGGTTGTTCCAGATCTTCACAAAGGCTTCTTGCAGCACATCCTCACTGGCCGCTTCATCTTGCAACACCCTGTTGATGGCGATAAACAGGGCACCGGAATAGTCTGCGTACAAGCGTTTCAGTGCCTGGCTGTCACCTGCCTGCAGTTGTTGGACAATGTGTGCTTCTTCCGGATGCATGAATCGAGGGCATAATAAGGCTTTTTTGGCAAATGAGTGGGGTGAGATCAGCTAATCTTCCTCACTTATACCACGGATGTATGATTGCCATACCACGTATGGCGTACCCCGATGTGCGACCCAACAAACCACAAAACCACAAACTACAAACCCAAAATGTATGCTTACTCCACCATCACCTTCCCGCGCCAAAGTACCGCACCATTGGCATCCTGCAGGGCAGCGATATAGAGGGCGGACGACAGACCGGATACATTGATGAGCGTATTCGACTGCCGTATCGCTTGCCGCAGAATGGCTTTGCCTTGTAAATCATACAGCGTAAGCGTGCCTTGTGGTAGCGGTGCCTCCCATTGGAGGGTAAATTGATCCGTGGCGGGGTTGGGGTAAAGCTGGATGGGAACCGCACCCTCTATACCCGGTGTGCCCACGTAGCCCACATAAAAGGTAGTATCAAAGCGAAAAGGTATATTGCAAGGCCCTTCCATGACTATACTTAATCCACATATTCCGGGTGATGCCATTTGGTAGGTTACCTCAAAGCTATCTGATCCATTCCAGGCTACGTCCGGCTCCCGCAAAGTCATGAAGGAAAGCAAAGCATTCTTCGTTTTATTGATAGCTCTGACACGTAAATCAGGTAGAATCTCTATCTCATATTCCACTTCCGGTTTCACACACACCGTGTCGCAGCCCGGAAAATGGCAGCCCAGGCTATCCAACCGCATCATCCATAAGGCCGGTGGCACGCTATCCCAGTGGATAGAGCTGGGCCTGCACTGCCCTGCTGTGAGTATGCTGCCATCAGGTAGCTCCGCTGCACTTTCAATTATATGCCTGTTTTGTAGGCCAAACAGATAATCATGATAGCGATACCATATACTGTCACCTGTACTGGTTAATCGGAATAGTAGTCCTGTAGGAAAGAACGATATATCTTGTACGCCACCACTAAGCAATATGTCTCCATTAGACAGGGTAGTGATATCTCGCATAGACACAAAATTACCGGTATTTGGACCCACTAATTTTTCAAAGACTACCCTACCATCCAGATGGTACTTCCCTAAGAATATCTTCATAATACCCGCATAAGGATCACCGGTACTACTTGCCTGGATTATTATTCTACCCGAAGTAAGTATAAAGCTATCCACGACCGTTACATAAAATGCATGGTCATGGCCCTCCTTGCCACCATAGTCTTTTACCCATTCCACCTGTCCTAAAGAATCGGTTTTTACTAGCATACCCTGCGTCAGCTTTGTAGTATCATATCCATCTGAGGCACCACTCAATGCAAACCCTCCATCCGGGGTAAGTGCTATATCATGACCTGTATTCGTATTCACATAACCATCCTTCCAGGGAAACTCCCGATACCATATAGTCTGACCTGCAGAATCTAGCTTATGAAATACCCAATGCGTTACCTCAGCGCTGTCTATTGCATATCCCGTCAACACCATACTTTGATCGGGGAGTAGATGTGATGAAATATATCGATGAGGGTGGCTAGATATCAATGGTTTTAACAGAAGGGTATCTCCATCAAAGCCCATCTTTACCAGATAGTGTAACGTATCGTAGACTTTATTTTTAAACCGAAATAAGGTAAAAAACAAAGTGGAATCCTGTACCGTAGGACCCATATTCCTATATATGGCATAGCCTTGTTCTGCAAATTCTCTCGACCATATCCTGTTACCCTGAAAATCAAACTTATTGATACTGGTGACAAGTGCCCCATTATGCTGCGGACTGTCGTAGGTGTGTATGACATAAGCATGGCTATCAACCACCAATAAGTTTGGGTCTAGCTCACTATTACCCCCCAAGTCAAACAATTGGTTCCAATATTTCGCTGATAGCGCGCTGCTCGTTGCAAGCAACATAACTACCAGGGATCCTTTTAATATGGGTAACCAAAATTGCCTCATTGTATCTGCACTTTTTTGGTGATGGTTTTGTCACCTATCGATATCCTTATGAGGTACATC
>CAJXXO010000049.1 GCA_913062655.1 uncultured Bacteroidota bacterium
GCAAGGATCGGTGCCGGTACGCATTCTGCAAAACGACTGGCTGCGTGGTATCTATGAGCTCAATACGGAGTATCGGCACGCCTTTTATCATGCAGAAAAAGAAGTGCTGATCATAGGCGCTTATTTTACTCCGGGTAGACGAATGCGTCATAGCTTGCAGCGTGCCAGGCACAACGGGGCCCGCGTACGGGTAATACTCAGCCAACGGAACGATGTATGGATCGCCAAGTATGCGACACGATACCTCTACAGTTGGCTGCTCCGCCACGATATCGAAATATATGAATGGCCCACTACGGTGGTGCATGGCAAAGTGGCTGTAGTAGATGCCTTTTGGGCTACGGTAGGTTCGTATAATCTCAATTATCTCAGTGCATATGAGAGTATAGAGCTCAACTATGTGGTACAGCATGCTGCCACAGCAGCATCTATTCAGCGGCAATTGGAGGAGATCATAGCCACAGAGTGTCAGCGATTTACCTGGGATGATTTTACAAAAAGGAGAACGCTCTGGAACCGCATCAAAGAATGGATCGGTTACCGTACCTTCCGCTGGATGACAAGGGGGCTATTATTGGTAGGTAGACGCAAGTCTAATGCCCGTTTATGAGGATACAGCCAATTTATCTGCGCCCAGGTAAGCATAGAGCTTACGGTTGAGCTCACGTGGATTCACCGGCTTGATGACGCTATCCTGCATACCGACCTCCCGTACCTTTTGTTGTACATCGAGCAATGCCGAAGCCGTTAACGCCAGAATGGGAATATCCGGGTTGAAGCTTCGTATTTCCCGGGTAGCGGCATAGCCATCCATAACCGGCATTTGCAGGTCCATCAGAACAAGGTCGTAGGATGACGTACGTACCTTCTCTACCGCTATTTGGCCATTCTCTGCTACCGCTGAATCAATATTCCACTTCTGCAGAAAGCGCTGCGCTAGCTTGGCATTGATCTGATTATCTTCTACGACCAAAATTTTAGTGTCTGTAAACGTGTAATAGTGGTCTCCCCTGTTTGTGGCTTGTGCAGCAATCGATGTAGCTGCATCCTGTTGCATCACAGGCACTTTCAAAGTAAACCAGAAGGTACTGCCTTTACCAATGGTGCTTTCTACATGGATTTGGCTATGCATGAGCTCCAGCAGACGCTTGGTAATGGCCAGACCTAGTCCGGTACCTCCATACTCTCGCGTGATGGAAGCATTGGCCTGGGCAAATTGCTCAAAGATCAACGCTTGCTTATTCTCAGCTATGCCAATTCCGGTATCTTTTACGGCCAGGTGCAGTGTAGCCTGCTTGCCTTGAATTGCCGAAACATCCAATTGCACGACTACAGCTCCCTCTTCTGTAAATTTGATGGCATTACCCACCAGGTTATTCAACACTTGACTCAACCGCGTGCCATCCGCCTTGATGATATGGGGTACTGCTGAATCGATTTCCGCTCGTAGGTCAATATGCTTATCCCTTGCCTTAGGCAGCAGGCCCTGTACGATGCTATTGACCACTTTACGCAGGTCAACCTCCTGTTCTTCCAGCTCGATCTTACCCGCTTCAATTTTGCTGTAGTCTAAAATATCATTGATAAGGTTCAGCAAATTGTGAGCAGAGAAATTCAGCGTCTCCAAGTGATCCAGTTGGTCTTCCCTCGGTTCCTCCATCAGCAGTAGTTCTGTCATGCCGATTACCGCATTCATAGGAGTACGGATCTCGTGCGACATGGTAGACAGGAAGTCGGCTTTGGCGCGGGAAGCTTCTTCTGCACGATTCTTCGCTTCAATAAGATCCCTTCTTGCTTTCCGTAGTTCGGTTATATCCCGGATAGAACCATCGATAATGATGTTGCCGTCACTATCCGCTGTCTTATTGGCACTCACGGCTCCCCAGAAGGTAATACCATCAGCCCGTTGCAGGAGAATTTCATCATTCTCCACCATGCCATATTGGTTCAGCTTCTCCAGGAAGGATTTTCTATCTGCTTTGCGATGATAAAACGCCTCTACTTTTACCTGTTCCAGTGAAGTCTCTTCGCTGATACCCAACATCGCCCGCATAGTGCGATTGACGTAGATGAACTGCCCCTCCCAAGTGCTGCGATAGAGGCCGTCTTTTATATTCTGGTTGATGGTATTCAACAACGCCCGGCTTTCTGCCAATTCTCTTTGGGCTTCTTTCTCTGCCGTGATGTCGTACACCACACCTAATACCCGTTTGAGCTTACCTTCTTCTCCATCTACCGGGCTGCCAATTGACCGAATAATCCGTTTTTCACCCGATGCCGTGGTTATCGCCAATTCGATATTGATCTTATTGCCGGTTTCAGTAGCGGCTATAAATTGTTGTTCCAGCTCAGTGTATAAAGATGGGTCCATCCATGAACTCCACTCTTCAATACTGACCGGGCCATCTTCTCGATTTCTACCGTAAACGGCAAAAGCTTGTCGCGTTAAAAAAAGCTCCTCGTCTCCAACGGTCCATTCCCAAATGCCAATATCCGTTACCTCAGTGGCTACACGCAGTCTTTCACTGATCTGCTCCAGTTGCTCTCGCTGCTGTTTAGTAGCAGTAATATCCTGCGCCATACCCATCAGAAAGGTAAGCTGTCCGTTTTCCACCTGAGGGTAAAAGGTTACCAGAAGCCAATGTTTACTACCATCGGGGTGGGTGATTTTAAATTCCTGGTTGGCATCTTCTCCCTTATTGGCAATGTCATCCATTAGTGACGAAAACTCAGCTTCTGTCATTCCGTAGATGTCTTGTATGACATCCATAATCTGCAGCGGCTCACCCGGTTGCATGCCGTGTATGCGGTAGGTTTGGTCGCTCCAATACAACTCCTGGGTTGTCACATTGTACTCCCACGTACCCAATTGGGCGAGGCGACCCACATTCTGAAAGAGCGCTTCACTTTTAGCGATCTGCTCCGCGGCTGCTTTCCTGTCGGTGATGTCCTGAATGATGGCAATGAAGTTGATCAACTGCCCCTTCTCATTACATACCGGCTGCAGGTTTAGCTCTATCCAAAGGGTGTCACCCTGGATATGCCGGGTATTACACTCAATACGTATCGCTTTTTCCTTGAGATACGCCTGCGTTATGGCTTTGCAAGATTCAGCTTGTGGATTGGTGGGCGTGATTACTTCGGATAACATTTTGCCCTCTACCGCGGCAGGTTGATGGCCAAAAATGGTTTGGAAACCTCTGTTTACCCATTGGATTCTTTTATCCGGGCCAAGAATAACGATTCCATTGTTGGTGTGCTCAGCTACGAGTGCCAGGCGCTGCAGTCGTTGCTGGTCCTTTTGTTTTTCTGATACGTCTTCTATGGTCAGGTTTACCCATTCTACTTGTCCGGCTGGTCCAAATAGTGGAATAAAGTCCATTTGATAGTACCTCAGGTCTCCTTCCTGCATATATTCGAGGGTCTTCAGTTGGCGTTCCCCCGCCAATGCATTCCGAAACAGCACATCTACCTCTACCAGCAGATTATTCGGAAAAATAGATAGCCCATCCCCTTGTATAGTTGGCTGCGCTGCAAATAGCCCCAACCGATTTTCAGTAGTGGTCGCGTTGGCGTTTACGATAATGCCTCTGTTGGACAGCATAAGGTGGGCCCGTGGAGAGACATCATAGACATTTTGAATGAGTTGACTACTCTTGAACCACTGCTTCTCGATTTCTACAGACTTGGATCGATACCGAAACAATACAAAAAGGGACAACAGGAATGCACTGCCCAGATTGAACAAAAACAACCAGCGCTCATACTGCTCAGGAATCGGATACAGCAACTCTTCTCGGCTTCTACCGGCAAATAGATATACAAAGGCCACTATCCCAAACAGCACCCCCAAAACCGGATAAATTGATAAAGAGGGCGCTCGAAACAACACCGACACGATGATGACCACAAAAAACAAAGCCGGATACCCGCTTGCCAATCCATGCGCCCAGTAATGAAAACCCAGTACCAAGGTAGTGCTGGTGATCATGTAGAAGAGTGCCGTGTATAGCTTGTTTTTACGAACAAGCAATAATGTAATGGCGGCTGCCATAGCATGATAGACATCAACTACTGCTGCCCAGGTAAATCCAATAGAGCCATAAAACACAGCATGCCCCACTATAAGCGGAAGGGCTAATGATAGAATAAGCCGAATGGTCGCTTTGAGCTTTTCCTCCTCACTTTTTAGATATGTGAGTCGCTCGTTCATGTTGTAGCTAAGGGGTTAATCATGATTGTTGACATGGGGATAGTAATCTATGCGGGCGGTTTCAGGGTCTGTTGCCACATCCAGGCATCATGCAGTGCCTCTCCTAGTGTACGAGATGCGGACCAATTTAGTTCTCGCTGGGCCAAGGTGGCATCAGCATAAATGCTCGATACGTCACCAGGTCTACGAGATCCGAATTGATGGGGCACTTTTATGCCTGTCGCATCCTCAAAAGTGTCTACCACTTCTTTTACGGAGTGGCCTCTTCCGGTGCCTATATTGAAAATGCCAGGGGTTTCCTGGGCTTCCTGCTGGTGAAGCCAGTCCAGCGCCTTTACGTGGGCTTCTGCAAGGTCCATTACATGAATGTAATCGCGTATGGCAGTACCGTCTTCTGTTGGGTAATCTCTCCCGAAAATGGTTAACTGGTCTCGCCATCCGGCTGCTGTCTGCACAACGTATGGCACCAGATTCTCCGGTTTGCCCAGAGGCAGCTCACCAATTTTCCCGGAGGGATGGGCCCCTATGGGGTTGAAATAGCGCAGCAATACGGAGCGCATGGCTGGTGACACCTGCTGTTGATCGGTTATAATCTGCTCCCCCACTTGTTTGGTATAGCCATAAGGCGACTCGGCCGGCCTGACAGGAGATTTCTCGGTTACCGGCAAATGATCGGGTTCACCATACACGGTGCACGATGAGGAGAAAACGAGGTGATGCAAGGGATAATCATTCATGAGCTGCAAGAGCGTCAATAAGGATCCGATGTTATTCCGGTAATATTTCAAGGGATGGGCCACCGACTCGCCCACTGCTTTGTAGGCCGCAAAGTGGATCACCCCATGCCAGTCTTCGTACCGGTCCAAAATATTGCGCATACCCGTTTCGTCTGTACAGTCCACTTGATGCACAGGAATGGCTGTACCAATAATCTGTGCTATGCGATCGGGAACATCAGATTGCGAATTGGCAAAATTATCTACTACAACCGGCTGATAGCCCGCTTCCGCCAAAGCCACACAGGTATGTGACCCAATGAAGCCAGCGCCACCGGTGACCAATACATTTTTCACCTTACGGTTTCCCATGGCCACAAAAATACAGCTATTCCAAGGGTGCCAAAGCGAATATCATCACCCTTTACAACCAAAGCTTACATGGTAGGCAGATGGGTTTTCCAACAATACATGTACGTGTGTCATAAATCGCCATGCTTCCTCACGCACAACGGGTTGATCCGCCCTGTGGTACACGTCCCAGAAGAGTACGTAGGCGGCTTCCAATATCGTTGGGTTGTTGATGTGTGGTGTACCTGCGCGCATCAGAATAAGGGCAGCCGCATATTCGTCTTGCCAACGATGCAACCGGCCCTTCTGGTACCAGAAATAGACAATGGATACACGCATTTTATCTCGCCATATAGCCCCTTTGGACATTCCGCTCAGCCGGTCTTTGTGGTCAGAAGCCAGTAAATGGCGCAACCAGCCTGACACGTCATCAGGCTGATCTGCCCATTGTTGTAACACTTGGTATCGCAAGGGACCTGTGGTATTGTTTTGGCTTTGCCCGGCCAAGCCAACAATACACAACAACAGGAAAAGAGCGTAGCGTTTCATGGTTGGTTTTGCTTGATCGACTTAAAATCCAATTATCACCAAACCAACATTAAAGGGTTGTACTACCGGACCTTGGTTTTCCGCAAACATGTCACTTAGTGCATAGTTGGCGTAAAGATTAAACCAGCCATATCCGATACCACCTGTCAGCCCGTAGCGGAAATTGTTCAGGTTGTAATCATCCCTCACTTTCACTTTACGGTTCGCTTCGGTTTTATACTTAGTACGCGCCCCGAGTAACACACCGGCAAAACCACCGGCTGATAAGCGGAAAGATTGTTTTTTATCCGCTGGATTGGTTTCGAAATTGACCATGAGAGGCAGGTTTAAATAAGTCGCTGCCAGTTTGCTTTTTTTCAGTGGTTCATCGAGTGGATCAAAGGTCAATTCCGGTTGCTCCTCCACCAAGGTTACATCATTGGCAAAGCGGTAATCGTTAAACTCAAAACCCAATCCATACATCAAATTGACATGATGACGTATCAAATTTACCCGCTGACGAAATAGGTGTAGATTTACATTAATAGACTTGCTGTACTGCAGCTCCAGGTTTTGATAGCCGGTGGGGGTTGACAATGTTCCGTCATTTATATAACCATTCAATCCCAGCTCCAACAGCACAAAACGGGTCTTTACATTTTTCAGCTCTTTTTCCTTTTTACCCATGAAGTCTTCACTATCAAAGTCGAAATCAAAGGAATCATCATCTTCATCGCCTTCTACTCTTTCCTCATAGACGACACCGCCATCTTTCTTATTCTCCACCCTCACCTCTACATCATCATCATCACTTTCACGAATGACAATTTTAAAGCCGGGAATATCGATGACTGTTGTATCTATCTTCTTTTCTACCGTGCTCCCTTCGTTTTTCACGGTATCCGGACTAACCGCAGGTTCCTGTGCCCATCCGGCCAGGCCAAAGGTGAATAGCGTAATGATTGTTACTAGCGTTTTCATGTTTATCGATTTAAAATATTGTCCAACAATTGTTTGCCTTTCTTCGGCACTTCCAAAATGATCGTATTATCCCGATCTCGCTTTTCGATCTGATCGGGATCTGGCACATCTTCCTCTACCACTTCGGGGATAAAATTGCGGGCCACTTCATTGCTTAGAATGGTATTCCACAAGCGGTTGCCTTGCTCTTGCAATGGAGATGGCTGGGCTTCAGGGGTAAACTCCCTGGGCTGCACAGGATCATACACTGCAATCGCATCCGATTGAAACTGATGCCGCATCAGATCTACTGATTCGATTTTTGTTTTTTGCAATGGAGACAGGGATGGCATGTCGTTGTGTTGCGCAATTTGTTCTGTGTTTCCTTGTGTTGGCTGGTTGAGGCGCAAGGGGGGCAATGAAGGGGCTTGTTGTTCTTGAGGTGTTGGAGCCGGTGATGCCTCGCTGTCGGTGGATTGGGGCTCTGTATTCACCGCATTACTGTCCACCGGCACGGTTATATGGGGTTGATCGGCCAATCCCTCTATGGCTTGTTGTGTAGGCGTTTGGGGAAGCATTGTCCAAATCAATACCACACCGGCAATGATGGCTGCAGCGGCAGCTGCATAATACCATCGTGTGCGACCTCCCATGGCTACAACGCGTCCCCCTGTCGATTTCTTTAGCAGCGCTTTATTGGGGTAGATAATAGTTTCATCCGGTTCCAAATAGGGCAACTGCAAGCCTTCCACCTCAGCTTTGAGGTCGGGATGCTGGTCCAGGAAAGCCATTAACGCCTCGGTATCTGCTGGTGACAGATTGCCCTCCAGGTGATCCAGAAGATACGCTTCGTAATTATTGATGTCTATGGTCGTCCTCATAATACATGCTCTATGCTGGTGAGGTATTGTTGTAATGCTTTTCGGGCGCGGAAGATGTACACTTTCACTTGTGACTCCGACAAGTTGAGTATCTCACCGATCTCCTCGTACTTGTACCCTTCGTAGTCACGTAGAAGCACCGCCTGCTTTTGCACGTCCGGCAAACGATCTAGCGCTACCTGTAGTACCTCTTGCAATCCGGTATAGGAATTACCGACCGTTTTCCTGTCTTCGGGCATCTCTGCCTTGTAGTCCATGCGTTTATTTTTCCGTAGCTGATCAATCATGTTGTTGTGTGCTACGGTAAACACGTAAGACTTGGCTTTTTCCGATGCTATCTCATCGTGCTTCTTCCACAATATTTCAAAGGCATTTTGTACAATGTCCTGTGCATCCGCTTCTTGCTTGATGTTCTTCAGAATAAATCTGAAGACGCCATCAGCATGCTCTTCTACACATTGGTTGTACTCAGCCACTGTCATTTTTCCCGATAATTCGATGGTGGGACGATCCAACCTGCCAAATAGTTACAGGTCATTTGAAAAAAAGTAACAAAAAATCAGATGATAAGCTGGCAAGATAGTGCTAGATGCTGACTATCAATGCTTTTGGGGCAGTAATAAATTGAGCTGTGCGTGAATGCCTAGCTGCCAGGTGAGTGCTGAAGGTGTGGTAGTTGAGGATAAGGCGTGCGATACACTACCCCGTGCACCCAGGGAGAACAGGTAATTTCTACCCAAATACCAATCCCGGCTAATGCCGGCTACATATCCCAATTCATGGGTGTTGAATTGATTGGGCATGAAGAGGTCAGCCGATCCATCCAGGTTGACCCAGTTCATACGACCATACTGCAAGCCCACCTGGTAGTTCCATATAGAGGGAAGCGTATTCGTTCGACTGGCAACCGGTTGACGATATTTAACCAACACAGGGATACGCACATAATTGGTAGTGGCAGAAAAGACATCTTGTTCCATTACTGGCGACTGTGCGGCATGGTCAAATCGCACGCGTGTGCCTTCTGCAGAACTGATCAAGGCATCTACCTCTATCCCCCATCGTGGGCTGAAATCATAATGAAAGGCCATACCGTAGGCCATGCCCGGCTGCATGCCTAATGAAGCATGATCAACGGGCAAAGAACCACCTGCATGCTGACCTAACTGGGCCTGCACAATAGGACCAACCCGAAAACCGGATACGGCATAGCGTTTAAGCTGCTCTTCCTCGTCATAAAAGACCGGGTTGACCACCATAACCTGATCCGTTGACAATCGGTCAACAGAAAGAGACGACAACCGGCTCAAATCAGCATAGGCTGGCTGAACTATTGCAGGAGGGGCAGGTGCCTGAAGTGTTCCTGATGAGGAACCAGTCGTAGCCGTCATCTCGGTTGTTGTGGGTTTAGTTGAGCTATTTTTGCGGGTATTGACTGGTTTATTTAGCGCATTGGCGGCTAATAATTGGGCCACTGTGTTGGGTGAGAATTGCAACTGGCTATCCCACGTGGAAATGGACTGCAGGGCGGGTGATGAAGAAGAGGTCATCCATTTTGCACCACCCCAAATGCCTAAGGAGACCAAGACAGCCGCTACAGGCACCCACCAAAAGAAAGCGCCTCGCGCCTTACGTTTGGGCAACTGCGATTCAATGCCCACCCAATTCAGCTCAGAAGGCGTGCTGGACAGGTCACCTAGCCGGTCTTTAAATACGCTATCAAAGTCTTTGTCTGACATAGGCATCGTACGTTTCGCTAAACCGCGATGCAATTTTTTCTTTCAAAATATTTCGCGCACGGGCCAACTGCGACTTGCTCGTCCCTTCACTGATACCGAGCAATTCTGCGATCTCGCGGTGTGTATATCCCTCTATGGCATATAGGTTGAACACTACGCGGTACCCGTCAGAAAGCTCATTTACCAACTGCAAGAGGTCGTCCACTGCCAACTCCTGCAAGGCGGCATTGTCGATCTCGCTGGCATCCTTCTCTTTCACCTCTACTACCGAATACATGGGATTGGACCTCCGATAGTGTTCAATGGCGGTATTGATGAATATCCGCCTGATCCACCCTTCAAAAGATCCGGTACCCTTGTACTTCTCCAGGTAACGAAACACCTTTACAAATCCTTCCTGCAACAGGTCTTCCGCGATATGGTAGTTTTTGGCATAGCGCAGGCATACGCCAAACATTTTGGCGGCAAATTGATCATACAACTGCTTTTGAGCAGCGGACTTGCCCCTGAGGCAATCCTTGATCAGTTGCTTTTCGGATCGAGAAGGTGTCATGCGCAATAACAATTAGTCAGACGGGCCTTTAACGGAAAAGGTTGTCTGCTAGTATGACGAAAGATAACAAAGTGTCAGGATTGTTGGCGAAGAAATGCGATAAGCTGCTGTATCGCTTTAGCGCGATGGCTAATGGATTGCTTTACGCTTGGCGGCAACTGTCCAAAGGTCTCCGTATAGCCATCCGGCCGAAATATGGGATCATACCCAAAGCCACCTTTACCCTGTGGCAAAGTAGTGATCTGACCATCTACAATACCTTCGAAAAAATGGTAGGTCCCGTGCAGGTGCAAGGCTACGACTGTGCGGAAACGCGCTTTCCGGTTCGTTTTGCCCTCCATGTCGTGCAATACCTTATCCATGTTGGCTGTGGCCGACTTATCTGCCCCGGCATAGCGGGCTGAATACACGCCCGGCCTGCCATCCAGTGCGTCAATCTCGAGGCCCGTATCCTCCGAAAAACCATCTACCCCGAAATGCTGCACCAGGTACGCCACCTTTTCTTTGGCATTACCCTCCAGCGTATCTTGATTTTCCGGTAATTCTCCGGAAAAGCCTAATGCACTGATTGGTTCCACCCGCCAATGGCCGGGCAACAAGGCATTTACCTCGTCAATCTTATGCTGATTACCGGTGGCAAAGTAGAGAACCATCATTAGACATTATACATATGCTGTAATGCAGCCCAAAGTGCGGCTTTTCTTTTTGGGTGTTGATTGAGTAGCGACACCGCATCACTCCTTACTATGGTAAAACTTGCCATATTCAAAGGAGTATAGTCTGGTAGGGTTACCTGCAATGCCATACTTGCCGCGTCAGGCCCCAGGGCGATCACCTTGTGAAAGCCCAATGTATGGCGCCATTGACCAAGAGGCAGCACCGTATTGGACGCCAACACGACTATTGCGGTATTGTCTTTGTGCTGCTGTATGGCCTGAATCAACTTTTCTACGGTTTGCTGTTCGGCTGCCTGCCACTGTGCATCCTGTACTACCACCAAGGTCTCTGTTTTGTCAGCCGGAGGCCAATACCAATCGGCTTTTTCAACAGAGAGGTAGTCAGGTAAATGATAGAGTGTGTCGTGCTGATACATGAACAATCACCCGATATGGGCAGTTTTTAGTAATTTTAGAAAGGCAATAATACGGGGAACGCTACTACCTCACAACCCCATTTACAGACATTGCCCGGCCCCTAATTGGTTAACTATTAATTTTGCAGTATGGAAACATTGGAGACAAGAGAGTACCCTATCCGTATCAACCGGATAGCGAAGAGCAGAATTGAGTCCGTTGACTTCTCAAAAATTCCTTTTGGTAAGGTCTTTTCAGACCATATGTTTTATGCCGATTATGTGAATGGCAAATGGACTAATGCCACTATTGAGCCCTACGGCAATATCTCGTTTGCCCCCAGTATTTCAGGTCTGCACTATGGCCAGTTGATATTTGAGGGCATGAAGGCGTACAAGAATGAAGCCGGTGACACCCTGCTATTTAGACCGCTGATGAACTATGACCGCATGGTGAAGTCCGCCAAACGCATGGCGATGCCGGCTGTACCCAAAGAAATATTCAAGGAAGGATTGCAGGAATTACTTCGCCTGGATAATGACTGGATTCCGCCCCGGCCGGGTGCCAGCCTATACATTCGCCCCTTCATGTTTGCGACAGATGAATATGTGGGCATCCGTCCTTCAGAGAATTACCGCTTTATGATTTTCACCTGCCCGGTTGGTCCTTACTACGATCGACCGGTGAAGGTAAAAGTAGCCGAAAAGTACGTTCGTGCTTTTGAAGGCGGTACCGGCCAGGCCAAAACAGCCGGCAACTATGCTGCCACCTTGATGCCGGTCATTGAGGCGAAAGAGCAAGGTTTTGACCAGATCTTGTGGTTGGACGGCTGCCATTTTGAAGAGGTGCACGAAATCGGTACGATGAATGTCTTCTTTGTGATCGATGGCACCGTAGTTACCCCTTCTACCGAAAAGGGCACCATCCTGGAAGGCGTTACCCGCGACAGTGTGATCAAGATATTTGAACATAAGGGTGTGCCGGTGGAAGTACGGCCCCTGAAGATCGCTGAGGTAGTGGAAGCCCACGAAAAGGGATTATTGCACGATGCCTTTGGAGCCGGCACGGCTGCTACCATAGCACATATTTCTGAAATCGGTTACAAAGGCAAACACATGATCTTACCGGATGTAAAGGATCGACCCATCTCCAACATGGTGAAAGAAGAGTTGATCAACATCAAACGGGGCCGCACAGCCGATCCGTTTGACTGGATCTATACGGTGCCGGCTTAGCGATTATTGAATCAGTACAGTGAGTGTACTTTGCTTATCTCCCTGCTTTAGGTGAATCCAGTAAACGCCTGAATGCCAATTTGTTGTTTTGACTATGCTATTTCGCATAATT